>JAGOVR010000030.1 GCA_018060635.1 Bacteriovoracaceae bacterium | reverse complement strand
GTTTCTACCTCTTTTGAAGTGTCAGTCGGAGGCAGGGGAGTGGAAACAAGTCGTAAAAGATAAATTAAGTTGGTATGTGGAGAATTTAAAAGAAGGGAGGGTTGTTATTTCACTAGATGGAATGCCTCTTCTTTTTACAATTCGTGCTGATTTAAAAGAAATTCTGGTGTGTACTCTTAAAGCATCACGTGAATTGTGCTTGATTAAATGGTTTGATATGGAAAGAGAGGAGCTCAAAGCCTATTCTCAAGATATTGAATTATTGCGTTTCCATATAGAAAAAATTGCAGAACTATCTCCACAAAAAATCCCTAGCAAGATTGAGGAAATTACATTTCAGAAAAACCTGCCTGATTTTTTACAAGAACTTTCTTTTGAAGATGTGGATCAAAAAGCGTTAGAGTTGACACGACAAATAGAGCAAAAGATTAGTAATTATAAGCCAAGCCTCTTTGAGAAATTTTCAGATTATGCTTTAAAACTGACAGCTCAGTATGATTTGTATAGAGTTCATTTGCTTAAGTTTTTGGCTATCTTACCATCTTTAGATCATGACAAGGGAAGTGAAGTTAAACGTATTTTCTTAGAAACGCTAAGGCGGTTGGATTTAGATGCTAAACTAGCAAAAATAAAAGGAAAAAAAGAAGAACAGGCTTCTATTCCTTTTTTACATCGTCTTTTTTTAAAAAAAATATATTGGGTAACAACGCTTTTTCCTGCTCATCTTTTAGCTACACTGGTTCGTGCGACAGTTAAGCTTATGGCCCGTCGATTTATTGCTGGTGAAAACATAGAAGAAGCTAAAGTTTCTCTTGCAGAACTCGCTCGCAGTGGGAGAGAAGCGACTCTGGATCAATTAGGCGAATTAGTGATATCGCATAGTGAGGCTGAACATTATACACAAGAAGTCTTAAAAATTATTGAAGGATTAGGATCACATATTCAGCGTGGAGACAAAAACAAAGCAGGTATTTTAAAGGCCCATGTTTCCATTAAGGTTTCTGCTATGGGAGCAGACTTTAAACCGTACGCCTTTGACTACACCTATGAACAAATTGCCCCTCGCTTACGCAAAGTTTTAATGAAGGCAAAAGAGCATTGTGTTTTTGTCAATATAGATGCAGAACATTATTGTTACCGTGATATTGTTTTTGAAATTTATCAAAAAATTTTATTAGAGACACCTGAACTACGCGATTTCCCTCATACAGGAATTGTGGTGCAAGCCTATTTGCAAGATGCTTATGAACATCTTAAGCAGGTTATAAGTCTCGCAGAACGTCGAAAAATGATAATGCCCATTAGGCTGGTTAAGGGGGCCTACTGGGATGCTGAAACCATTGAAGCTAAAGCGCATAACTTTATAGCCCCTCAGTTTTTGAATAAAGAAGAAACAGACCTTCACTTTAGGCAACTCATTTGTGTTATTTTACAAAAATCAAATACCCTGCAACTTTGTATGGGATCACATAATGTTTATGATCATGCATGGGCAGAAGAATTGCGTAATCTGCGCTATCCGCAAGCGGCACCTATTGAACATCAATGTTTGCATATGACTTATGAAGCTTTGTCACACGCTTTACAAGAGATGAATCTCTCTACGCGTAATTATATTCCTATTGGCGGATTATTAGTGGGGATGGCTTATTTGGTTCGTCGTATTATGGAAAATTCTTCACAAGTTGGAATTTTAGCTCAGTCAAGGTCTAAGCGGAAAAAAGAAGTTTTAAATCCAGTCATGATCCACAAAACAAAAAAAATAAAAAGTGAGCTTGTTTTTGATGCTCAGTTTGTCGAAATGTCTGCGGAGTTTGAAAATGTAGCTCCTGTCAGACTTTATTTGTTAGATGAACGTCAAAATTTTTTAAATCAGTTGAAAAATTTTGAAGAAAAAAGACTAGGGAAAGAATATGAAAATGTATTTCCTTTAACAGGTGAGTTGTTAGAAGTTTTTTCTCCTTCTACTTTGCAAAAAGTTGGAAGTTTGCGTAAGGCCAGTAAAGAAGATGTTCAAGAAGCTGTGGAGAAAATAACGAAGGCTTACTTACAACACCCATGGAGACAGGATTTTTTTCTGCGAGCAGGAGCTTTGCTAAAAGCCGCAGGTCTTTTTCATCAACATCGTTTTAGTCTTGCTAGTTTGATTGTTCATGAGGCAGGAAAAAATGTAGGAGAGGCCTTAGCTGATGTTGATGAAGCGATTGATTTCTTGGCCTATTATGCCAGACAAGAAGTTCAGCTTAAGAAAAATTATACTAAATTAGAGTCTCGTGGTGTGGAAGTTGTTATTGCTCCTTGGAATTTTCCTTTGGCCATTCCTTGTGGGATGGTTGCCGCCGCTCTTGTTGCAGGTAATGCGGTTCTTATAAAATCTTCGGAACAAACACCTTTAATTGTCGAAGAAATGGTAAGGCTTCTGCACGCCAGTGGAGTTCCCGTCGATATTCTGATTCATCTTCCAGGGAAGGGAAGCGAGATTGGGAAAATCTTAACCTCACACCCCAATGTTCACGGTTATATTTTTACAGGTTCTAAACAGGTAGGTTTAAGTATTGCAGAAGAAGCAGGGAAAAAGTTACGTCATAAATTACAAGATAATGAGCTTACACTGGTTAAGGCCATCACTGAAATGGGAGGAAAAAATGCAGTCATTGTAACTTCTAGTGCAGAGTTAGATGAAACAGTCGCTGGTATTCTTTATTCTGCATTTGGGCACGCAGGACAAAAATGTTCTGCAACTTCCCGAGTGATTGTGCATTCTAGTATTAAAAAAAGATTTTTGGAGCGCTTTGTTCAAGCCACTTATGACTTAAAAGTGGGGACTGCATTTGATCTCTCTACAAGTGTGAACCCCGTTATTAGTGCTAAAGAAAAAAAACGACTACAAGACGAAACCACTGAAGCTATTTTAGAAGCAGACGCTTGCGGGGGCACAGTTCTCCTGAATAGAGTGTTTGAAGCTTTACCTGGAAATGCTATCGGCCCTGCGTTGTTTGAATTACCTGCCAAAGAATTTTTGAATCCTAACAGTTTTTCTCAAAAAGAGCTTTTTGGACCTATCGTCCATTTTACATCATTTGATACATTAGATGAGGCCATTCAACTTTTTAATGCTACAGAATATGCGTTAACAGGAGGAATCTACTGTCAGTCGCAAGATGATATTGATAAACTTTTAGCAAACCTCAAAGCAGGAAATCTCTATGTTAATCGCCCTAATACAGGAGCGCGAGTAGCCATAGAACCTTTTGGTGGTTTTAAAATGTCAGGGACAGGGCCTAAAGCAGGTGGGGCTCATTATTTACTTAGTATTCATAAACAAAGTTCTTATCATGTTTCTTTTCAGAAACATTTTCCTTCGGAGCGAATAGAAGGTGATGAGAACTCTTTTGAATTTCCTGTCAAAAATTTTCAAACAGTAAAAGAGATAAGAGAAACTGTTAAAAAAGGGATAAAAAATATTTATAAAAATTATTCTCTTATTTTTCAAAATTCTCAAGCTACAGAGTTAGGCCTATCCAAAGAAGATTTAGAAGATTTTAGATTATGGATTAAAAAAAATATTATTAGTTTTTGCACGGAAAAACATTGGAATCATAAGATTCCTGGGCAGATGAGCTATAATAGCTACGCAATGGCCAAGGATTGGGGATGCCTTTTTGCCTATCATCATATCCCCGCCGCCAGCAATGTTTTTCATGCGCTATCAGTTTTGGCACTGGGAGGAACGTTAAGTGTTGTGTGCCGTAATGAAAAAAGTTTTGTTACATGGAAAAAAATTGCGAAATGTTTATATGAAGGTGGAGTTCCTGTAACCCATTTACAAGTTTTGCATCCTTCCATCGAAGGGCTTACAAAAATTTTAAAAAGAAAGGAACTTTCTTTTGCTATTTTGGATGGAAGTCCTCAAGATATTGCTGAAATATTACCTGTTTTATTTGATCGCAATATTATACGTGAATCTATTCCATCACTTCATACTCATATGGAAGGACCTAGAATAGGTGAGTGGCAGGATTTCCTTTTAGGTTTTATTTTGATGCGTTCGATGGCCATTAATACCATGAGACATGGGGCCCCTCTTAATACGTCTATAGAGGTTTCTTTATCATGAAAAAAATGGCCATTTTAGGTTGTGGAAATATGAGTCAAGCCTTGTTAAAAGGTTATGAGCGTTTTCCACAGCATAAGCCTGCTTATCAATTCTTTTTTTATAATCCAACTTCTGCCAAGGCCCACGTGTTAAAAGATTTAATAGGGGGGATAGTCGTTGATGAAATAAATCAACTCCCCTGCTGTGATTTTTATTTGATTGCCTGTAAGCCTCAACATTTTATGTCTTTAGCTTTAGATTTAAAAAAAAATATTGGAAAGGATGCCCATGTAATTTCTTTAATGGCAGGTATTTCTCTTCCTTTTTTATGCCAAAGCTTAGGTATTGCTCAAGCTACCAGAGCTATGCCTAATATTGCCTGTGAAATTGGCCAAGGCTTGACACTTCTTTTACAAACAGCAAATACATCAACAGAGATAAAAACAGAAATTGCTTCTTTTTTTAAAACAGGCTCGCAAATTTTTTATGTTGCAGATGAGGATAGTCTTAATTATTTATCGGCGATTACTTGTCTGATTCCAGCTTATTTATATGAAATGTGCGCTGAACTTCTTAAATGTACTGAAAAAAAAGAAGAAAATAAGTCCCATGCTTTTTCTATGGTTTTGCAAAGTATTGTGGGTTCTGCACAGCTTATGCAAGATAAAAAAATTTCACCGCAGGAACTTACGGCCAAAGTTGCTTCTAAAGGAGGTATGACTTTGGCGGCGTTAGAAGAATGGAAAAAAAGAGGTTTTTCACAGATGGTAGAAGCGGGGGTTGAAAAGGCTTATGAGCGGGCCAAGAATTTGGGGGATCCCCCTGTTTCACGATAATGTTTATTATCGTGAAACGCTAAAAATCAATGCAAGTCGTTAAAAATACATCTTTTTACCCCCTATACTTCGTCTTTTTTTTCCCTGATAATACCTTTACTAATAACTTTTTTTTGATAAGGAGTATTTTGTGAAAAAATCGACTATGTTAATTTCGTTTGTAGTTTTAGCGGTTCTTGGAATCGTTGTTTGGAAAGCAACTAACAAAGCAAACAATGAAACAACAACTGAAGCAACTGCAACTGTAGAAACAACTGCAACTGATGCAGCAGCTACAACTGAAACAACTGCAACTGACACAGCACCTGCGGCTAACGAAGCTCCTGCTGAAGCTCCTGCTCACTAATTATTTAGTTTTTTTGTTCTAAAAAGGCTTCCTTGTAGGAAGCCTTTTTTTTTATACTTTTATGAAAGATTTTTTTATTATTGCGGGTCCTTGTAGTGCTGAATCTCTTGAGCAAGTAACTTCCTGTGCTTTGGAACTTAAAAAAAATCATTTGGTCAAAATGTTTCGTGCGGGTATTTGGAAACCAAGAACGAGCCCTCATTCTTTTCAAGGCATGGGAACTCTGGCACTTCCTTGGTTAAAAAAAGTGCAAGAAGAATTACAGTTTCCTTGTATGGTTGAGGTAGGAAATGCAGAACATGTGAAATTAGCTTTGCAACAAGGATTGAAAGGGGTTTGGATTGGGGCCCGCACGGTGGTTAACCCTTTTTCTGTACAGGAAATTGTACAGGCTTTAGAAGAAGCTCCGTCAGATCTTATTGTGGCCATAAAAAATCCTATTCATCCCGATATTCATTTATGGAAAGGTGCCGTTGAACGTATTCAATCGACGCATCTTAAAAATATTCTTCTCATTCATCGTGGTTTCTCTTTGTATGGAAAACAAGGCTTTCGCAATCCGCCTCTTTGGGAATTAGCTCTTACTATGCGAAAAGCTTATCCTCACCTTCCCATGCTACTTGATCCTAGTCATATGGCCGGGAAAAAAGAGTTGATTCCATCCCTCTTACAGATAGCGGTGGAGAGAGATTATCAAGGAATTTTTATAGAAGTTCACCCCTATCCCCAAAATGCGTTAAGTGACAAAGAACAACAAGTAACACCAGCTGAATTAGAGGTTTTGCTAGAAAAATTAAACTGGAAAAAAATATTACTACAAGATCTTCCTCCCAATATAGCGTTAAAGGTAAAATCAAAAAGAAAAGAAATTGATGAAATTGACTTTCAAATGATCTCCCTTATCGCAAAACGTTTAGAGATTGTAAGAGGAATCCACTTACTTAAAAAAGATTTTCAATTAACACCTCTGCAATTTGATCGCTTTCAAGAGCTTTTACAGCAACGAATAAAATGGGCAAAAGAAATGAATTTAAGTGAAGATTCTATACAGGAAATCTTTAACCTTATTCATGAATTGTCTCTTTCAATGCAAATTACAGACGAGTAACAGCAAGTTCGCAAGCATTATTGAGGCAACTAATAAGTTCTTGATAAAAATCATTGGGAGACGGATAATCTTCTGCATTAAAATTATTTTCGGATGGATTCATATCCCAAAGTGGAGAAACATTTTTGGCATTAGTAAGGCTGATCATTCCCATGGGGCTTAAGCTTTCTTTGGCCCCTTTAAGATAAAACCATCTAAAATAGGGGCCTCGACGATTCAAGAACGAAAGAGTCATCGTTTTAGCTACTTTTGTTGTCCAAGTAAGGCTTCCATTTCTTAAAATTTCTTTTATGTTTCCTGCTACGCTGGGAATAAGTGCTTTTGTGGCCTGGGCCATATTTTTAGTTTGAATGAGGATCTTCATTGAATTAAAGGCACGTCCAGCATATCTAGCAAAAAGATAAACAACACCAATACTTGCATCCCAAGCGTAGCCCTCTGATTGATTATGATGAATGGTCTGTAATTCATGTGCAACATCTTCAGATAAAAAATCTAACTGGGCGGCATTTTCATATTGGTTAGCTTTTCTTCCATGCTCTAAAAAAGCATTATAAGATTGCAAAACTTCCGATGCCGTTAAAATAACTCGTAAATAGAAAGCTCCATTCATGATGGTCATGGCGAAAGCTGAAACTTCCACTTGACCTGTGACTAATCCAACAGCTGTCAAAACAAAACAGGTTGCAAAAGTGAAGACACGATATTGACGATGAGACTTTTCCGCTTGTTTTATTTCTGTATCAATACTTTTTATCAAACTTGCCATAAGCACCGCATAAGCCGAAGCGAAGTGAGTTCCTTCTTTGTCATGATAAGTTTTAGAAAACTCTTTGGGAGGAGAAGAGTTTTCTAAAATTGTTTTAAAATAAATTGCAAAAGGTTTTGGTTTGTAGATCAAATCTTGTTTTAAAGATTTATATAATTTATTAAAGTAATCTCTGGCATCATTTTGAAAGCCGCCATGCGATTGATCTTTAACTAAAGTAGGACTCGGAACATCCCCCACTATCCAAGCTAAGTCCTTCAAAGCTCCTGCACCAAGATTATTCGCATCATATAAATTTTTCACTACTTTTTGGCGAAATTCATCATAGATGTTTAGGACTTTCTCTTTGTCACGAAAACAAGAGTGATGTCTTGCTGAACGAACTAATTGGCTCAGGAAATTTTTTGAATTTATTTGATCAAAGGCATGACCAAAACAATTTTTATAATTTCCCATTAAAATAAACTCGGGGACTTGTATAAGAAGAGAATAAAAGGACAAGTATGTTTCATGCCAACGTTTAAAGTTATCTTCAAATCCATTTTTTAGTCCCCATTGTTCATGACCTGAATTCAACGTGGATGTGCTTTCTGCTGTGGTAACAGAATCTACTTGAGGATCAACGAGCACTGCTTCCTTCATAAAATCAAGCGCATTATTCATATTACCAACAATGGTGTCTGCAATTTCTCCTAAATCATGGAGACTTCTTAGTTCTTCTTTTCTAGGGAGCACTCCTTGAGCAATGTACTCTTTAATAAAGAGATCAATATAAGAATCAATGTTATGGCAAATCCGTTTTTGTAAGATATCTTCTGCAAAGCAAAACTTGTTATTGTATAATTTTTTGAATCCAACTGCTAATGTTGTAGAATTATTTAGGTCGATACCAAACTTCTCCAACTGGCCATGATAGATATAAACATACAGATTGAAAAAAGTGAAAAGAGTCTGCTTAGCAATAAGGGCCTTTACATCTAAAGTTACTTTCCACATCGCTTGCAAGTCGGCCAATTGATAAGACATGGCACCATAATTTTTCTGCTGGTACATATGAAGGGCAATGTTGGCACTCGCTTCTGCTGTTTTTTTTTGCTCTTCTGTGATTAGATAATTTTTTTCTACTACAGGCGCTAGGTGTATGAGTGCCGCTTGAGACTCAGGTTCTAGATGATTACTCTCTTTGTTAGTTTTTTTTAAGACATGATTCGCCGCATAGGTTCTTCCTGCAATTAATTCTTGCCGTTGACTTTCTCTTAATATTTTTTTTTCTGTAGATAATAAATAATTATAAGGTGTCCCTTGCTGGATAGCTGTAACCTGCTTTAGGTAACGCTCAATAGTTGCCAAATTCCCAGCGTATTTTTTACAACGAATTTTTACGGACCCATAAGAAGATGTTACCGCCGATGCGGCGGAAGCACTTAATTCATGGGTGCAATTATTTTTGTCATAAAGAGGTTGCCATATTTTTTGTTTGTCTCGTCTAATGTCTTCTAAAGCTTGGGGAAGGAGAACATTTTCTATGCAAACATATTTTGCTAAAACAGTAAGGTTTTGCTGTGGGATATTTGTAGGATTTAGACGTGCTTGGATGAACATTTTATATTGTTTAATGAGACCATTATCTCCATCCCAACGCCAATATCGTGTAGGATCATTATATTCTAAAGTCCCACCTGATAAATATTCTCCAGCCCTGCATTGTTTGAGGACCTGTGTTTTTGTTTCGGGTGACTGTTTAAGATAGAATTTAAATTTTTCTTCATCATTAGATAGCGCATAAGTATGTTTAGAAAAAAAGAACAAAAGAAATAAAATTATTTTTCTTGCTTCGGATTGAAACATTTTTTTCTTTTTCTTTAATTCCATGATATGTAAGATATCAAAATTAAAAGAATTGGACTTGTTAAGACTTGTTTAAACTTTTGTTAGGATTGGATTAGGATTTAAGAGAGAAAATTTCCTTTATTTTTATGGGAATAGGACAGGCTTTTTTCTTGTGTAAATCCATGCAGGCCAAGCGTATTTCTAAAGTATTTATTACCCCTGTAAAAGACAAGAAATCTTCCCCTAGCGATGCAGGTTTTTCATTTAAGAGAGCTTGGTGAAGAAAGAGACTAGTATGAGTAAAGGAAATAAGACGAGTGATTATCCATAGTTTTTGCTCTACGATTGCAGGCTTTTTGTAATGGATCTGAGCAGAGACTACGGCCAAGGCAAAACCTTCTTTGATAAAATCATTATGAGAGAAGCCTTCTTCTCTGCCCGCTTGATTACGTGCTCTTTCATAGTATTTCAAATATTGAGGGTGATGGACCACTCCTCCCCCATCGATATCTTCAAATTGTACTTCAATAGGATAAAAATAAGTTTTCCCGAGTCGCATGACTTTCCTTATAAGTTGTAATTATGCTAGAAAATAGCATGGAAAACTCCCCTCCCGCAAATTATGATTTACAAGTAACAGAAGATGGAAGTTTTACGCTTTATTCTCATGCTTTTAAAGAAGCTTGTCATTCCTATCAAGGCGCACAGACCGAGACACTTACCTATTATGTCAAAGGTTGCCAAATTCTTGAACGTGTATCCTTCTTTACTCCTTTAAATATTTTGGAAATAGGATTTGGAACGGGACTAGGATATCTTTTGACTATGCAAGAATTGACCGAACAAGCTCACCATGTAGAGTTTATTTCTCTAGAGATAGATGAAGATTTAGTGCAGTGGAGTAACCAAAAATTTTTTGGGAATAATCTTCAAAAAAAAGAAACCTCTTTTTTTTCTTATTATGAGTTTAAAAATTTAAAAGTAATTTTAGGTGATGCAAGATCAACACTTCCTCTTATCCCAAATATATTTTCAAATTTTAATCCTCATGCTATTTACCATGATGCATTTTCTCCTGTCGTTTGTCCTAACCTTTGGAGTGTAGAGTGGTTTAAACAATTAAAAGATATTTCTCACCCTCAGTGCCTTTTTTCTACCTATAGTATTTCTTCCCGAGTACGCAAAGGACTTATAGAAGCTGGATGGATTTTGCAAGAAGGACAAAAATTTGCAAGAAAAAAAGGTTCCACTATAGCAGTCTTAGAAGGAGAGCATGATAGCTCTATTTTAGAGCATTTGGTACGCTCACCTGTTTTACCTATTAAGGATCAAATATGAATTTTTCAGAAAATCCTGTTTGCAAGCTTTTAGATATTAAGCTTCCCCTTATTCAAGCTGGGATGGTATGGGTTTCAGGGGCAAGATTAGCGGCCGCCTCTGCACAGGCAGGAATTTTAGGAGTGGTAGGCGCTGGCTCTATGCAACCTGAGTTGTTGAGAGAGCAATTAATGAAAGCAAAAACACTTACGGGAAATTCCTTGGCCGTTAATATTCCTCTTTTTTACTCTAAGGCAAAAGAGCAAATAGATGTGGCTTTACAAGCAGGAATTAAAATTTTTATTACTTCCGCTGGCAGTCCTAAACTCTATACATCTTATCTTAAAGATCACGGTTGCAAAGTTTTACACGTGATTTCTACTCCTGATTTTGCTGTTAAATCAGAACAAGCAGGAGTGGACGCTGTTATTGCAGAGGGATTTGAGGCAGGAGGGCATAACGGACGGGATGAG
The DNA here is from genome assembly GCA_018060635.1 of Bacteriovoracaceae bacterium. GTDB lineage: Bacteria > Bdellovibrionota > Bacteriovoracia > Bacteriovoracales > Bacteriovoracaceae > JAGOVR01. The sequence goes on along the minus strand of JAGOVR010000030.1, from coordinate 3,449 downwards.
CTAACAACGATGGTTCTTATCCCACAAGTTCTGACCAGTATTTCTATCCCTGTAATTGCGGCAGGAGGAATTGCCACAGGAGCAGGAGTTGTTGCGGCGTTAAGCTTAGGTGCCCATGGAGTACAAATGGGAACACGTTTTGTGTGTACAGAGGAATCCAGTGCTCATCCTAAATTTAAGCAATTGCTCATTGAGAGTGCATTTAACTCCACCATGCTTTCTATGAAAAAAGAAATCCCTGTACGCTTATATAAAAATAAATTTTATCAACAAATTCAGAAGTTAGAAGATGCAGGTGCTTCTTCTGAGAAAATCAATGAACTTTTAGGTAAAGGCAGAGCAAAAAAAGGAATATTTGAAGGTGATCTAGAAGAAGGTGAATTAGAAATTGGACAAATTTGTTCTTTGATTAAGGATATTCCAACTGTTTCACAGTTAGTGCAGAACTTAAAAGAAGAGATAACTCAGACTCTCTCAACTCTGGAGCGCATAACACGGTAAAATAAATTGTTGGAAATTTTTAAATCCTTAAGAGTTGCACGCACTCCTTGTTTATTTTCTTTCCATGTTTTCTCTACCACTTCTTTCTCAATTTCTTCTAAGAAAAGAGGAAGCCCTTTCTGTTTAATTTGAAGCCAGTCAATATTTTGTAAAAAGGAGGAGCCCTCTCTTACAGGATTTAAGAATTTATCAGGTAGGTCTTCAGGATAAATAATTCCATTTTTTTTGAGACTCACAATTTCTAAAAATCTGAAAACTTCTCTGATATTTCCCGGCCAAGGGTAGATTTGTAATATTTGCATAGCTTCTTTGGATATAACGACTTTTCGTTTTAAGTTTTGTAGACCCTCTTTTATAAGGAGAGTAATATCTTTGGGACGCTCACAAAGCGGCTTCAGCATAATGTTAATTCCTTCCAATCTAAAATAAAGATCTTCTCGAAACTTCTTTTGCTTTATTTGTTCAAAAATATTTTCGCAGGTGGCACTGATAATTCTAAAATCAGCATGGATGCGTTCTTGACTCCCTAAGGGCATAAAGGTTTTTTCTTCAATGACTCGTAACAGTTTTTTCTGTAAACTCTCTGACATGGTGGCGACTTCATCTAAAAAGAGAGTTCCTTTATGTGCTAACTCGATTTTTCCTTTTGTGCGCTTTTCAGCACCAGTGAACGCTCCTTTTTCATAGCCAAAAAGTTCGGATTCTAAAAGATTATCTGGAAACTCACTGCAGTTGAGGTGAATAAACTTATCTTTGGAATCAAAGTTATACTCATGAATAAGCTTTGCTAGATGAGTTTTTCCCACGCCTGTCGGCCCATGCAGAAACACAGGTCTTGTAATCTCATGCATTTGTCCAATCTTTTCCAAATGGCTTTGCATTTCAATATCAGATGTTGGAAATTTTTTAATAAAAAAGTTATTCGCATTTTTACTAGCAACGTTTCTCTTGAATTGACTTAGGACTAAATGTAGTGAGTCACGACTAAATGGCTTGGTGAGGTAATCTTGACAGCCTTTTTCATAAGCCGCCCTAACATATTCCTCTTCATCACAAGAGCTTAAGACGACACAATAACTTTCTTTCTGAACTCCTAACGGAAGAAGCTGTAGACCGACTTCTTGTCCATTTAAATTAATATCAAAAAAAATTAGGTCATAGTTTTTATTTTTTAAAAAGACTTGAGCACTTTGCTCATCACTAGCTTTATCTAAGGAGAAATGCGGAATTTCCTCTTTGAGTAGATATTCTAGGCCTATTTGTAAAAGAGGTTCATCTTCAATTAAAAGAATTTTCATATATTCCTTCTTATAATTTTTTTGTCTAGTTATCATAAGAAGCTTAGGTATTCCTATATGAATATTTAAAGAGTAATTTTTTGACAGAGTCTGAATAAATAATATTTAATCAAGTATGCTGTATACCCTTGCTTTTTTTGGATTTGCTGTATTTTTAAGCCTGCGAGACGTTTTATCGGAGCTTTTTTTAAAGGAAGCTCCGATTCCTATGGCTTTTCTTATTTGTGCCGTAATTACACTCTTTTCTTTCGGTCAACTTCTTATAACTAAAAAAATTTCATCTCTGCAAAAAAACTTGAAAAAGAAACAAGTGCAAAAGAGAGCTTGGGCCTTAGGTATTTTATGTGCTTTTATTTACGCACTTACTTTCTTTATGCTTAAAAAAATTGGAGCAGGTCTTTTTAATATGATTAATCATGGACTCACTCCCCTTCTCACAGCACTGATTGGAATTACTGTTTTTAAGAATTCTTTTCGCTTAAACTTTCTTTTATCACTCATCCTTTATATCAGTGGAATTTTTTTACTTACATGGTATCGCCCTTTCTTTGGGTGGGAATGGATTTTTTTACTGCTTCTTTGTCCTTTAAGTTTGGCCACCTCTGCAGGACTTATGAAATGGTTACTGGATCCAAAGCTCGGGGGACTTTCGCAAGCAGAAGTTCTTTTTATTCGTTTTGCTCCTGCTACCTTATTTCTTTTCTTTTGGATTTATTGGCATCCAGCTCTTCTTTTTAGCTATCAGAATTTAAGTAGAGCTATTTTGATTTCGATCATAGGAGGATATCTGCCTTTATTTCTTTTATGTGTTGCTCTTTCAAGACGAAGTTTAACTGATTTAGCGCGTTGGAATTTGTTAGTCCCTGCATTTACTTTCTTTGGAACGCTTTACTGGCATCCTGAAAATATAAAAATTATTCCTATTGGAGGAGGGGTTTTAGTTCTATTGGCAATGTTAATAAATAAACCAGGAGAAGCGTAGCGAGAAATAATCTTACTCAACAGGGGAAATCTCTGGATAAGTATTTTGAATAAAAATTGTAACCTGTGATGTTTCTCTATTTTCTTCAATGCTGAGAATTAAAAAAAACTTTTTATTGTCACTTAATTTACTTTCAAGAAAATTACTGTTGGAGTTATTAGTGTATAGAATATCTTTGATGTTAATTTTTAATTTTAGGGTGGATTCATCCTGATACCATCCTTGGATTTTATATTCGAAAAATCCCATAATGGATGTCATCCAAGTATCAAGAGTCTCATGGAATGTTTGTGTTTGATGATAGGGATTTAAAATACTTTCAAGCAGGCTAAAGTGGTACTTGTCTAAAACAGAGTGAGGTCGAAGTAATATGTGTTGGGATATGATAAGCTCAGGGTAGATAAAGAGAGACATCTCAGATAAAGAAGATTGGTCAAAGTATCGTGTTAAATCCTGAATGGTGCGCCTTAAGCATAATTGGTCAAACCCTCCTGCCAAATGGATTTTAGAGGAAATAATTTTTTTAGAAATTTCACCGTCGTAAGAGCGTAAATAAAAAGCAGGTTGAGCGTATTCATATCCCCATTGCATATTTACAGGGTCATCCCATCCTTCTAAGAAAATAGCAGGAAGTTCCTTTAGAGAAGGAGTCTTTTTATGTAATTTTT
>JAGOVR010000134.1 GCA_018060635.1 Bacteriovoracaceae bacterium | reverse complement strand
CCCGTTTTTTTTGGCAAACATATAAAGAAACTCCTAGTGATGCAGAAACAATATCGCATCAACTTCTTTTGCGTGCAGGACTTATTTTTAAAGAAGGGCAGGGGCTTTATGCATTTTTACCAATGGGGCTTCGAGTTCTTAAAAAAATAGAACAGATTACTAGAGAAGAAATGAATAAAGCTCATTGCCAAGAATTACAAGTTCCCGTAGTGACTCCTTCTGAACTTTGGAAGGAGACAGGTCGCTTTGAAAGTATGAAGGATCTGATGTTAAAAGCTCAAGATAGAGGAGAGCGAGAAGTTTGTATTAGTCCTACTAATGAAGAAGCAGTCGTAGATATTTTTCGTAAAACAGTGAGCTCTTATCGTGATTTACCTCTTAATCTTTATCAAATTAATACTAAGTTTCGGGATGAGATAAGGCCACGTTTTGGACTTATGCGTGCGCGCGAGTTTCTGATGAAAGATGGATATAGTTTTCACTTGTCTAAAGAATGTTTAGACAAAGAATATCAAAATATGTTTTCAGCTTACAGTGCTGTTTTTAAAAGAGCGGGATTAGAATTTATTGCGGTAGAGGCTGATGGTGGGGCCATTGCAGGTGGTGGGGCTCGTACCCATGAATTTCAAGTGATTGCAGATTCAGGAGAAGATTTCATTGTTCAATGCACGGGATGTGGTTATGCGGCGAATGTGGAGCGTGCAGAAACTAAGCGTACTGAGCTTGTATTTAAAAAAAATCAAACAGATCTTAAAAAAGTAGAAACAAAAAATACTCCTACTATTTTAGCCGTGAGTGAATTTTTAGGGTTACCACAATACCAATGCTTAAAAGCGTTAATTTACACAGCTCTTTGGGGGAATAAAGAGAAACATTTTCTCATTATGATGTTAGGAGATGATGAATTAAGTGAACTTAAACTTAAAAATCGTTTAAAAGCAGATCATGTAAAACCTGCGACAGAACAAGTACTGCAAGCGTTAAATCTTCCCAAGGGGTATATAGGTCCTTATCAATTAGGGAATAGAGATATAAAAGTTTTTTATGATAAAAATATTAATTTAGAAGAAGCTTATTCTATTGGAGCTTTAGAAAATAATTTTCATTATGTAGGTTTTATTCCTAAAACTCATGCTCCTGAATTTATTTCTTCGGTGGAAGATTTAAGAACTTCTCAAGCAGGAGATGTATGTCTTTCTTGTGGAGAAAAAGTTGTTTTAAGGAAAGGTATAGAAGTTGGGCATATCTTTCAATTAGGAGATAAATATACCAAGGCTATGAAGGTGACAGTTTTAGATAATACAGGAAAAGCAGTAACTCCTATTATGGGAACTTATGGTATTGGAGTATCTAGAGTCATGGCAGCTGCTATTGAACAAAATCATGATAAAGATGGCATTGTGTGGCCCAAATCTTTGGCCCCTTTCCAAATTTATTTTGCAGTAGTAGCGAAAAATCCTGAGTTTAGAAAAAGTGCTGAAGAAATTTATGACTTATTGGTCAAAGCAGGCTTTGATGTTTTCTATGACGATCGTGATATTGCTCCTGGAATCATGTTTAAAGATGCTGACTTAATTGGACTTCCTTTACGAATTGTTATGGGAGAAAGAGACTATTTACAAGATGAGTGTTTGGAAGTGAAAGAAAGAAAATCAGCAAAAATACATAAAATAAAAAAAGAAGAATTAATTTTCACACTTAAAAATATTTGGGATAAATTATGAACGATCTAGAAAGAGAGATTGATCTTATTATTGGCATTCACTCTATTGAACATGCCTTAAAAAACCCACAGCGTAAAAATAGTAAATTATGGGCCACAGAAGAAGGTCTTACCGATTTTTGCAAAAAAACTTCCATGCAAAAAAAAGATTTAGAAAAATTTTCTGTGCAAAGGGTTACGCTACATAATTTGCAGGAAGCGGCTAAAAAATCGTTTAAAAAAATGGGCTATGAATTTACTCGTATTCCTTCGCAGATTTTTCTAGAAACATCTCCAATGCCTATTCTGCACGGCGAAGATATGTTTAAAAAATTAGAAAAAAATCCTAAGCTTAAAATTCTCTGTTTAGATGGAGTGACTGACATTCATAATGGTGCGGCTATTTTGCGGACAGCGGCTTTTTATGCGGCAGATGTTTTAATTTTAGAATCAAAAGAAAGTTTTGGACTCACTCCTGCTTTTTTTAGAATTGCTTCAGGGGCTACAGAACACGTTCACATTGTTCAAGTAGGAAATCTCTCTAAAGTTTTAAAACGACTTCAAGATATTGACGTGACAGTTATTGGTTTTTCTGAAAATGCTGAAAATCATACTGTGAAAAAAAATAGCGAAAGTGTGTGTTTGGTTTTAGGGGCCGAAGATCGAGGGCTTTCCAATGCGGTGGAAAGAATTCTTACTCACAAAGTGAGTATTCCAAGTCTAGGAGCTATTAAATCTCTTAACGTTTCTGTAGCCTCTGCCATTGCCATGAGTCAGTATTTCTAGTTTTTTAAAAGGAAAGTCTTGATTTCGTTTCTCTAAGCCATTATAAATGTTCATTCAAAGTTTAAAAATTTTAAAGCTGGCCTAGCTCAGTTGGTAGAGCAACGGTTTTGTAAACCGTCGGTCGTAGGTTCGATTCCTATGGCCAGCTCCATTTTTTTTTGTGGCGAGGTGCCCGAGTGGCCAAAGGGAGCAGACTGTAAATCTGCCGGTCTTAGACCTTCGAAGGTTCGAATCCTTCCCGCGCCACCATTTTTTCCTGAAAATGCATTGAAAAGTGAGAAACTTTAGGTAGGATACAAGACTCATAAATTAAGCGGGTGTAGCTCAGTTGGTAGAGCACCAGCCTTCCAAGCTGGGGGTCGAGAGTTCGAGCCTCTTCGCCCGCTCCAAATAAAAAACTCTAGTCATTTTGCTTGCGTGGCTCAGTGGTAGAGCACTCCCTTGGTAAGGGAGAGGTCATGGGTTCGATCCCCATCGTAAGCTCCACTATTTAAATGCCATTTTTATCTGCAATATTCCCATAAGAATTGATATTTTTTTTAATAAAATAAGGTATTTACAAATAATGCAGATGCTTTAAGTATGGCTTCAGTTTTCAACTAAAAACTTGAGGTTTTAAAGCTATGAAATTTTTTTTAACAACTGTTTTTTTTCTTATGATTTTTCTATCAGCAAACGCTAAAGATTGTAATTTTTTTATAGAGAGGCAAAGGCTTTTTGATAATATTTTTTTAAATTTTTCATCGAGTCCTCTCGGCTCTCAACCAGAATCAGCAAATACTACTTTCTCCTTTGTTTATGACAATTCTACCTACGAGTTTCAATTTGAGGGGCCATCTTACGTCTATATTTTAAAAGACGGTCACTATATATACAATCACGCTCCAGTTTATAAAAAACATGGAGATGTTTATATAAGTCTTATGCCTGAGAAAGACATATGGACTTATTATTGTTCTTTTTTTAATAAGCCCAGTCATGAGCCGAAACCTCTAAATTCTTACATGAATTGGAAAAACAGCCATCAAACAATTCTATCCCTTTGAGCTAAATAGAGATTTAAAGAATATTAAAAAAACTGTGAAATAGCCCTCACACCTCTTGTCGTGCAGAAGTTATTGGTTCATACTTGGTGCAAATTATTCTCAAGGAGAGATCGTCATGGCAAAGGAAAAATTCGACCGTAGTAAACCTCACGTAAACATTGGAACCATTGGTCACGTAGATCATGGTAAGACAAGTTTAACGGCCGCGATTACAATGATTATGTCGCAAGAAGGTGGAAAAG
>JAGOVR010000029.1 GCA_018060635.1 Bacteriovoracaceae bacterium | reverse complement strand
ACACCGTGATGAGGGATTTGCATTCCAGAAGAAAGGAGTGCTTTATAGAGTGCTTTATTAAAAGTTAAGTCTCGTCCCATCACTTCACCAGTAGATTTCATTTCAGGACCTAGACCTGTATCAACACTATGCAGTTTTGCAAAAGAAAACACAGGAGCTTTCACCGAAATAAAATGATCTTCAGGGTAGAGTCCATTTTTATAACCGAGTTCTGGAAGCGTTTTTCCTAAGATAAGGTAACTAGCTACTTTGGCCATAGGAATTCCTGTTACTTTACTTAAGAATGGAACCGTACGTGATGACCTAGGATTTACTTCAATCACATAGACCGCATTATCTGCTACCACATATTGAATATTAAGAAGTCCTTTTATTTGGAGGGCCTGTGCTAATTTCATAGAAGTACTAATGATTTCTTCTTTTAAATGGAGTGCTAGATTTTGTGTAGGATAGACGGCAATAGAATCTCCAGAATGAACTCCTGCTCGTTCAATATGTTCCATAATTCCAGGAATCAAAACATTTTCACCATCACAGAGTGCGTCCACTTCTATTTCCATACCAGTCATATAGCGATCAATAAGAACGGGATGTTCAGGATTAATTTTAACGGCTCTACTCATGTAGTTTAAAAGATCTTCTTCGTTATAGACAATTTCCATGGCCCTTCCGCCTAGAACATAAGAAGGACGAACCAGCACTGGAAAGCCTAGCTTTTGCGCTAACGTGACAGCTTCTTTTTCGGATGTGGTGGTCTCTCCTTGAGGGCGTTTAATATTTAAACTTTGTAAAAGTGCTTCAAACTTTTTACGATCTTCCGCTTTATCAATATTTTCTAAAGATGTTCCCAGAATGGGCACACCACGTTTGTGAAGCTGAGGAGCTAAATTAAGAGCCGTTTGTCCTCCAAACTGCACTACAACACCCAGTGGTTTTTCTTTTTCAATGATGTGCATAACATCTTCAATAAAAAGAGGTTCAAAATAGAGTTTGTCCGAAATATCAAAATCCGTTGAAACAGTTTCAGGATTATTATTGATAATAATGGCCTCAAATCCAGCTTCTTTAATAGCATTAATAGCGTGAACAGTAGCGTAGTCAAATTCAATTCCTTGGCCAATGCGAATAGGGCCTGAGCCTAAAATAATAATACTTTTCTTTTGGCTAGGAACTACTTCATCTTCATCTTCGTAAGTTGAATAATAATAAGGAGTCGAAGATTCAAATTCTCCAGCACAAGTATCTACCATTTTATAAGTTGGAATAATCTTGTGCTCTTTGCAAAGCTTTTCAACATTTTCTACTTGGCTTAAAAGAGTAATTTCTTTATTGGTAAAACCCATACGTTTAGCTTGTCGTAAAAGTTCTGGGCTTAATGGTTTTGTTTTAAGTTTTTCTTCCATGGTTAAAATATTTTGTATTTTATGCAAGAAAAAGAGATCGACCTTACTCCATTCATGTAAAGTTGTGATCGATATGCCCGTGCGCATGGCATGAGCTAAAAGAAAAAGTCTTTCATGATCAGGATGAATAATTCTCTCCCGTAACACTTCTGCACTTAAAGAAGATGTTCCACTCAAAGAGAGGTGAGAGGTTCCAATTTCTAAAGAACGAATGGCCTTGAGGAGAGATTCTTCAAAGGTCCGTCCCATACTCATGACTTCCCCTGTAGCTTTCATCTGAGTCCCTAATTTTTTATCAGCATGAATAAATTTATCAAAAGGAAAACGAGGAATTTTAGTCACGATATAGTCAATAGTAGGTTCAAAAGAGGCAAAGGTTTTTTTTGTTACTGGATTTTTAATTTCATCTAAGGTGTAACCTAAGGCAATAAGGGTAGCAATTTTAGCAATCGGGTATCCTGTGGCTTTAGAAGCTAAAGCGGAAGAACGACTCACACGAGGATTCACTTCGATGACATAATACTGAGAACTGACAGCATCGAGTCCAAATTGAACGTTACATCCTCCTTCAATTTTTAAAGCACGGATAATTTTAAGAGAGGCATTTCTGAGCATCTGATAATCACGGTCACAGAGCGTTTGACTGGGACAAACCACAATACTGTCGCCCGTGTGAACGCCAACCGCATCAAAATTTTCCATATTACAAACAACAATGCAGTTATCATTTTTATCACGCATGATTTCGTATTCAATTTCTTTGTAACCATAAATACTTTTCTCAATAAGACATTGCCCAATAGGACTCGCATTTAGTCCTTGCTCTACAATGCGCAAAAGTTCTGCCTCATTTTGAACAATACCACCACCCGTTCCACCGAGAGTATAAGCAGGACGCACAATGAGGGGATAACCTGTTTTAAAAGAAAATGTCACAGCTTCTTGGATGGTGGTCACAATTTCACTTTCAGGTGTTGGTTCGCCAATTTCTGCCATCAAATTTTTAAAGAGCTTACGATCTTCAGCTTTTTTTATAGTGGGAAGATTAGTTCCTAAAAGTGTGATCCCTTCTTTTTCCAGAAGGCCCGTCTCTGCAACACTTACTGCTAAGTTAAGTCCTGTTTGTCCTCCTAGTGTAGGAAGAATTCCATCAGGTTTTTCTTTATAGATAATTTTAGTAAGGGATTCGACAGTTAAAGGTTCAATATAAACTTGATCCGCCATTTCTTGATCGGTCATGATAGTTGCAGGATTAGAATTAACTAAAACAACCTCAACACCTTCTTGTCGTAACACTCGGAGGGCCTGAGTTCCAGCATAATCAAACTCAGCCGCTTGACCAATAGTAATAGGTCCTGATCCAATCACTAAAACTTTTTTGATATTGCTATTTTTAGGCATTTTGACCTCGATGATGTTCTGCTATGAGTTTAGAAAATTCTTGAAAAAGATACGCATTATCTTGAGGGCCAGGAGCCGCTTCAGGATGATATTGTACAGAGAAAGCAGGGTATTTTTTGTGGCGAATTCCTTCTATACAACCATCATTAACATTGATGTGAGTAACTTGCAGTGAAGTTTGTTTTAGAGATTTTTCATCCACTTCATAACCATGGTTTTGAGAAGTAAGATAAACTTTACCACTCACAAGATCTTTTACGGGGTGATTACATCCGCGGTGGCCAAATTTCATTTTTTGAGTTTTAGCTCCATTGGCCAAAGCAAAAACTTGATGGCCCATACAAATTCCCATAAGCGGAAGTTTTGTTTGCACCTCTTGAATCATAGAGAGGGCGTGCGAAAGACTTAAGGGATCTCCTGGCCCATTGGATAAAACTACTCCTTGCGGATTGTAAGCATAAATTTCTTGGGCCGTTATATTATGAGGAACCACAGTGACTTGAAATCCTAAATCCGTAAGTCCTTTTAAAATTCCTTGTTTATAACCAAAATCTACTAACACCACACGCGGGCCATTTCCAGGACAACTAAAAGCCGTTTTAGTAGACACTTGTTCTACTTCATTGGTGGGAAGTGGTTTTTTAAAAAGTGCTTGTAGTTTTTCTTCATCTTGTGCAGAAATATTTTCATTTAAAAGCATTCCTTTCATAGTACCAAAGCCTCGTAAAATTTTGGTAAGCTTTCTGGTATCAATGCCTGCAAGACCTGGAATATTCATTTTTTTTAAATAATCATTTAGGCTCATTTGCGAGCGAAAATGACTGGGAATTTCACAATATTCGCGCACGATGAAAGCGTTCAGTGCTGGTTTTAAAGATTCAAAATCTTGCGCATTGATGCCGTAATTTCCGATAAGAGGGTAGGTCATGCACACCATTTGTCCACAGTAAGAAGGGTCGGTTAAAATTTCTTGATAACCTGTCATTCCCGTATTGAAAACTACTTCTCCTACACAGCTTATTTCTGCACCAAAAGAAGTTCCTTCAAAGACGACTCCATTTTCTAAAATGAGCTTTGCCATGCAATTTGTCCTCCTACTAAAGTAAGTGTGGGCCATCCCCACAAATCCCAATCAGCGAAAGGGGTATTTTGTCCCTTGGATAAGAATTCCTTAGGGTTCACTTTTTGTTTTTGTTCTAAATCAATCACCACGATATCTGCTGTCATTCCTACTTTTAAAAAACCACCTGTTAAAGAAAAAATTTGCGCAGGCTTGGTGCTTAAGAGCTTTAAGAGTTCTTCCAGTTTTAAATAATTTTCTTCTTTCACAAAGCGAGTGTACAAAAGGGGAAAGGCCGTTTCTAATCCTACCACTCCATAAGGGGCGCAGTGAATATTGGCTCTTTTTTCTTCTTGCGTATGAGGTGCGTGATCTGTGGCAATAATATCAATGGTTCCATCTTTCAAAGCTTCGCATAACATTTTTTTATCTTCAGGTGAACGCAAAGGAGGGTTCATTTTAAAATTACTATCAAGGTCTGGGATGTCTTCATCCGTTAAAAGAAGGTGATGAGGAGTCACTTCAGCAGTGACATGAATATTTTTTTTCTTCGCATCTCTAACTAAGCGAATAGAGTCAGCACAACTAATATGACAAATATGATAATGACAGTTTGTCTCCGCAGCTATTTTTAAATCTCTTTCCACGTGTCCCACTTCTGCGGCACAGGGAACTCCAAGCATTTGATGTTCACGACTAAATTTTCCATCATTAAAAGGATGACCACCGTGTAGATGTTCAATTTCACAGTGAGCGAGAATAGGCATATTTAAACTTCTAGCTTTAAGCATAGCAGATCTCATCATCTCTTCACTTTGAATTCCTTTGCCATCGTCAGAAAATCCCACCACGCCACAGGCTTTAAGAGAATCAAAATCAGTGAGCGTTTGTCCTTTTTCTCCGAGAGTAATAGCTCCTACGGGTAAAACGCGCACGCAAGCATCTTCCTTAGCTTTATTCACCATGAAGTTTACAATTTCTGCATTGTCAGCAATGGGGTTAGTATTAGGCATAGCCGCAACAGTGGTATAACCACCTTTCGCTGCGGCCTTGGTTCCTGTTTTAATAGTTTCTTTAAATTCAAACCCTGGTTCCCGTAAATGCACGTGCATATCAATGAATCCAGGGGCTACTAATTTATTTTTAAGATCAAAAGTTTGAATGTCTTTATTCTCTGGCTGTTCCGGAATATTTTTTTCTAAGCGAGAAATTTTTCCATTTTCAATGAGGATGTCTCCCTCAAAAAAATCTTCTCCTGTAAAGATATGTCCATTTTTTAAAAGTATATTCATGATAAGGCCCATTCTAAAATGGCCATGCGAACATACACGCCATTTTGTACTTGTTTAAAAATAAGCGAGCGAGGGGATTCCACTAAGTTTTCTGCAATTTCCACCCCACGATTAAAAGGGCCAGGGTGCATGATCACAGCATGGGGTTTCATTTTTTGCAGGCGCTTTTCATCTAAACCAAAACTTTCCAAGTAATTTTCAAAATTGCCATTTGTTTCATGGCGTTCTTTTTGAATACGTAAAAGCATGAGAGCGTCCGCACTTTCAGTCGCCTCGGCCATAGAAACGATCCGCACATGAGAAGGTAATTTTTCTTTATGATCTAAAAAATATTCAGGGCCACTCAAAAGAACTTGAACTCCCAATTTCCCTAGGCACTCAATATTAGAATGGGCCACACGGCTGTGCAAAACATCTCCCACAATAGCTACTGTTAAGTTTTCCAATTTTCCAAAATACTGTTTGAGTGTAAAAGCATCTAAGAGTCCTTGCGAAGGATGATCTTTCGTTCCAGTTCCTGCGTTGATAAGGCTTAACTTTGTTTTCCCAATGAGGTCATTCCAAATATTTTCTTTTTTGTGACGAATGACCACCGCATTCACACCCATGGATTCTAAAACCTTGAGAGTGTCATAAAGCGTCTCGCCTTTTCCCATACTGGAAAAGTCTGCGGCGAAGTTTAAAACATTCGCTCCTAATTTTTTGGCGGCTAGTTCAAAAGAAAAACGAGTGCGTGTACTCATTTCAAAAAAAAGATTGGTAACTGTCTGGTTTTCTAAAATGGGAGGGACGGTTTTAGATTGCAAAAAAAAACTAGCACGGGAAAAAATATTTTCAATATCTGAGAGATTTAAATGAGAGATACTTAGCAGATCTCGACTCACACCTTCCCCTTGTCCTCTGGTAGAGGCGCATAATAAACAGTTTTAAAGGCTAAATTTTCAGTATATTTCTATACTTTAGCTTCTTTGGCAAGATTTTATTTTTTTATGAGAGCTCAATAAGGATATTTATTCTCAAATATGGTAAATATAAAAAATGAAAAAAACTTTGTTTAATTTAAAAAGCCCCTTCAAACCTTGTGGTGACCAACCTCAGGCCATAGCGACTTTGACTCAAAGTTTTGAGTCAGGAGAACAATTTCAAACCCTCTTAGGTGTGACAGGTTCGGGAAAAACCTTCACCATGGCCAACATCATTCAAAACCTTGGAAAAAAAACCTTGATTTTGGCCCCTAATAAAACGTTAGCCGCCCAACTCTATAGTGAGTTTAAAGAATTTTTTCCAGAAAATGCGGTGGAATATTTCGTGTCTTACTACGATTATTATCAACCAGAAGCTTACGTGGTGGGCTCTGATACTTATATTGAAAAAGATTCTTCTATCAACGATGAAATAGATAAGCTACGCCATTCCGCTACTCGTTCTTTGCTGGAAAGAGATGACGTGATCGTGGTGGCCTCTGTGAGTTGCATTTATGGAATCGGATCTCCCGATGAGTATGACGCCCAAAAACTTACTTTCTTTGTGGGAGACACCCTTGATCGTGATCAGTTTCTAAAAAATTTAGTAGCTATTCAGTATCAACGTAATGACATGGATTTTCACCGTGGGACTTTTAGAGTGCGTGGTGACCGAGTCGAAGTTTTTCCTGCTTACGAAGATGCTCAAGTCATTCGGGTAGATTTTTTTGGAGATGATGTAGAATCTATCACACTGACCGATCCGTTAAGAGGAACGGTCATTACAAGCCTTAATAAAATTACTATTTATCCTTCTTCTCACTATGTAGTAGGAGAAGAAAAAATGAAAACAGCTCTGGTTGCTATTAAAGAAGAGTTACGTGAGCGCATTCAATATTACGAAAAACTAGGCAAACATCTGGAAAAAGAACGTATTACTTTGCGCACGCAAAACGATTTAGAAATGCTAGAGGAAATGGGATTTTGCAATGGTATTGAAAATTATTCTCGCCATTTTACAGGGATGAAAGAAGGGGAGGCACCTCCCACGCTTATTGATTTTTTTAAAAAAGATTTTTTGCTTATTGTGGATGAATCGCACATCGCTATTTCCCAAGTAGGGGGTATGTATTTTGGTGATCGTTCCCGCAAATCCAACTTGGTGGAATATGGCTTTCGTCTGCCGAGTGCTCTCGATAATCGTCCTCTTAATTTTCAGGAATTCGAACAAAAATTAGATCAGGTCCTTTTTGTTTCGGCCACTCCTGCGGATTACGAACTTAAAAAAGTGAAGGGTGAGGTGGTAGAACAAATTATTCGTCCCACAGGACTGATTGATCCTGTGATTGAAGTGCGGGATGCCACCACTCAAGTGGATGATCTCCTCTTGGAAGTTAAAAAAACCATTAAGAATGGCTTTCGTGTTTTAGTCACAACTCTCACTAAAAAATTAGCAGAAGAACTTACTAGTTATTATAAAAGTGTGGGAATTAAAGTTGAATATTTGCATTCAGATATTCAGACAGTAGAGCGAATGGAGATTTTAAGAGATTTGCGCTTAGGTGAATTTGACGTACTGGTGGGTATTAATCTTTTACGAGAAGGGCTCGATCTTCCAGAAGTTGCCTGTGTGGCCATACTGGATGCTGATAAAGAAGGTTTTTTACGTTCCAATCGCTCTCTCATTCAAACTATTGGAAGGGCCGCTCGTAATACCGAGGGCAGGGTAATCATGTATGCCTATAAAGAAACGCCTAGTATGAAACAAGCTATATCAGAAACCTACCGAAGGCGTAAAATTCAAATAGCTTACAACGAAAAAAATCATATTACTCCGCAGACTATTATTAAAAGTGTTTCAGGAGGAATCATTGAAACACTTCGTAAAACTAAAGAGACTGGCAAAAAACAAAGTAAGAAAAATACGATAATGAAGTGGGATACAGCAGGTATTGATAAACACCTCATAGAGCTAAAAAAACAAATGAAAGAAGCGGCGGGGGCTTTGCGTTTTGAAGAAGCCGCTAAAATTCGTGATGAAATAAAAATGCTAACGGATGCAAGGCTTTCTTTATGAAAGAAAAAAAAGAGCTAGCGCAAAAAATAATGCTTACTTTTGAAAAAATGAGCACAGATGTTTCTCAGTTTCAAAAAGAGTCGGGACTTACTTGTTTAGAAGGATGTGGTAAGTGTTGTTTAAATCCTGAAACCTATGCCACTCCCTTGGAGTTTTTACCTTTGGCCCTGCATTTAATAGAAGAAGGGACAGCTGAAGTTATGTGGGAAAAACTTTCACAAACCAGTCAAAAATCTTGTCTACTCTACATTGCAAATCCAGAAAATCCTCATCAAGGGCGTTGTGGTGTCTACGCTTTCCGTCCTAGTTTATGTCGTCTCTTTGGGGCCTCAGGAATACAAGATAAGTATGGAGAGATGCGACTCTCAGTTTGTCATCTTATTCAAGAAGATAAAAAAGAAATTTATCAAAAAGATCGGGATTTGAAGTCTATTCCTAGTATGACCGAAGCTATGCAAAAGTTATATGAGGTACATCCTAACCTTGCGCAAGGAACAAAAAGAATGAATGAGGCCTTAAAAGAAATGTTAGAGGTTCTTTTGTTAGAACAAAGTTTAGAAGGCGTAAATTGATTGGAAAAAAAAGATTCTGCCCGTACAATAGAGGCTATGTCACCTTCGTTACAATCTTTAGAGAAAATATTTTTAGTGATTTCTGATCTGCATTTAGGCGCAGGCGATATTGTGCGTGGACGTAAAAACTATCTGGAAGACTTTCATTCTGATCGTGAACTGATTGATTTCTTAGATTATTATTCTCAAGGTAAATATGAAGAACAAAATATTGAATTAGTTATTAATGGGGATTTCCTAGATTTTTTAGCTGTTCCTTATGTGGATTATTTTGATGATGAGTTTTGGAGTGAAAAAGCTTGTGTGGAAAAGTTAGAGCTTATTTTATCTGCTCATGCAGAAGTCTTTAAAGCTTTGGAGCGTTTTTTGAATGTTCCGCACAAAGTTATTACTTACATTATTGGAAATCACGATGCCGAATTAATACTACCCAAAGTAAGAGATGTTTTTTTACAGCAATTCAGTGAAAAGAATAGAGATAAATTTAAGATATTATATGGAGTGGAAGAATATAATCCTGTTTCAGGATTACTTATCAAGCATGGTCATCAGTATGAGAAGGCTCATAATTTTGATCAGAAAAAAAATATTATCTATAGTTTAGATGGAGAGGCTTATTTTTTACCACCATGGGGATCTTACTATGTGACTCGTGTGATTAATAAGTTCAAGAGAGAAAGATCTTATATTAATTCTGTTCGTCCTATTAAGGCATTTCTCATCTATGGTCTTATTTTTGATTTCTTTTTTACTTTGCGATTTATGTTTGCCAACCTTTCTTATTTTTTCATGGTGCGTTTTATGTATGTTTTTAAAATCACCCATGGAGTAAAGACTATTCTTAAACAAGTATTAAAAGAGATGCACGTTTTTCCCAAGATAGAAGTCTCTGTCAGTGCTCAGTTTGAAGATCGACCTGATATTGATATTTTGGTGGTGGGGCATACTCATCTACCAGAATATTTAACTTACGAAAAAGGAAATGTTTTTATTAACACAGGAACATGGACTCGTATGATTCATATGGATTTTGCTCGTCTGCATCAAGGGTTCTCTTTAACCTATGCAGAAATTCATCAATTGAAAGGTGAGCAGACAGAAAAAAAATTACACTCTTTTTTACGTACGTGGAAAGGTATTTCGGTGTTGCCGTATAAAGAGTTAGGATAGAATTACTTTGAATCAGGCAATTCTACATTTCCAATTCCTGAATCAAAAATAGAGCCGCGTAGAATCTTTTGTAAAGTTTCAAAGTCAGCATCTTCTAAGTTATCAGCACTAGTTTTTAGGCCAAAATAAAGATGACAAGCTTCTTGGACAATAGAATTCATTCTTTCTAGTCCTTGTAGGTTATTAAGATGAGGGATTTCAGAAGCTTTAAACTTGTAGGCATTAGGGTTTTGAAAGTCATAGCGACACCAGTTCATCATGCCATTTGCATTAATATATTTAAAATAAATATAATGAGCAAATTCATGCACAAAAAGGCAAGTGCCAGCAATTCTTTTTTTGGCAGAGATGGCTTCTATTTTTTCATCACTGACAGCAAATTGCTCTCGACTTTGATGATCATACAGATGGTAAAGAGAGGGAGAGTGTTCTAAAAAAATAGTTCCATCTAGAACAAAACCATGACCTCCCGTAGTCTCATCACTATGAGAAAGTAATCCATTAAAAAAGTCTTCTGCTGATTTTCTTATAACAACTTTAAAACCAGAATTTCTCCAATCATATTTGTCAAAAAAAAGATCCATGATTTCTTCTGTCTCTTCATCCATCACAGAAAGAACTTTGTTATGAGCTAATGTCATATTTCTTTTTAAGTTTTTAGCGACACCAATCCCTGTTAAACAAGCATTGGTAGTGAGAGCATCGTTGCTATAGGCATGATCGAGAGATGCATTAGAATTAGTTTTGGGGCCACAGGCTGTAAGTAAGATGCAAGGTAAAAATAATAAGATAGTTATCTTCATTTTTATTAATTATCCTTTTTTAACGAATTGGATTTTGGTGCAGATGAATTTTTTTAAAATCAATATCTTGAGGAAGTGCTTTTAAAATATTGAGAATGCCTTGTTTGCAAAAAGGAACATCTAAATCTTCTCTTGTCTCCATAGTAAAAGTTAAAAGAGATTCGTATTCTGAAGCTGCCATATTCAGTCTTTCCTTATCATCATTAATTTTTGCTACATAAGAACGAAAAATATCTTTAAAATCTGGGTGCCCTTTCATCTCTAAACGAAATTCTAAAACAGATATAATGATTTGTTTTGGGTCTGTTTCAAGAGGTTTATGTAGGAGTTTTAATCTTATTTTAAAGCTTAATATATCTGTAGATATTTTGCTTTGAAAAATGGCCACACGAGAATCCTCAGGATCCTGACCAATATAATGAATGTATTGAGAAATTTGTAAAGCTTGCTGAGTTGCAAAAGGATATTTTAAGATTTCCTCAGGACTCATAATTCTAGAATAAGGGGAGTCGGGATCTTTCATAACCTCTGCGCTTTCATTAAAACTAATACGATATACAGGCAAATCAGATGATTGGATGAAGGTTAGAAATAGACTAAAGTAAGAGGAAAATCGAAATCCTCCAGAGCCATTATTTAAAATAGAGACATATTCTAAAAGTTTAAGCTTGGTTACTTTTGCCTTTTCTTCATCAAAATGTCCTTTGCCATTAGCTAGTGTACGCAGAAAATGGCGAGAGGCTTTCCCTTCAGAACCTGAATGTTCAAAAGAAGGAAGATTAAGAATTTGAATAGAAAAAGTCATTTGTTCACTTTCACTATTTTGAAGGGCAAAACGATATTGATTCTTATGTTGATCTATAAAATAAGTAGCATATTCTCCATTTTCCCAAAGCCAGAAGTGAGGATTCAATATAAATGTTTCTTTAAAAATATGCTGACTAGATTTAATTTTATTACCACTGAATACCCTAGCAAAAAAAGATTTTTTGACCTGATAGGGCATAATTTTAAAACGCATAAGAAGAGGCGTTGTATCTTGAAAGAGATCTTCGACTGTTCGTTGTGTAATTGCTTGTGAAAGATGATTCTCCATACATTTTTTTGCAGGCCATGCAGTCTGACTTATAAAACTTAAAAAAAAGAATAAAAATATCCAAGATCTCATAATTTAAAATATGATCTATCTTAAATAGGGGTCATTTGAAACAAATAACACCTTACTATGAAAAAATTACAGAGTGGAGAGAACGTAAATCCAACAGCATAGAGTTCTAAAGCAAGCTAGAGGTAACCTCGCTCTTTTTGCTCTCGCTCAATAGCATCAAACAGGGCCTGAAAATTACCTTCCCCAAATCCCCAGTGATTTTTACGTTGAATGTATTCAAAAAAGAGGGGACCTACGTAAGTTTGAGAAAAAAGTTGGAGAAGATACCCTTGCTCATCTCCGTCTACTAAAATTTTATTTTTTTCAAGCACATTTAAATCTTCTGTAACTTTGAAGGGACGGTTTGGAATATTTTTATAATAAGTAGCAGGAACATCTAAAAATTTTATCTCTCTTTGCCATAACTGCGAAACAGTGCTGATAAGATCAGGAGTCATCAGTGCAATATGCTGAACCCCTGGCCCTTTGTGTAGATCTAAAAATTCTTGAATTTGAGATTTGCCATTTGCGGTATCAGGCTCATTAATAGGAATAATAATATTATTATTAGAAGATTGAACTACTTTAGAAAAAAGTCCTGTCTTCATACCTTTAATATCAAAGTAGCGAGTCACTTTAAATCCAAAAATTCTTTGATAAAAGTCCACCCAGTGTTCTAATTCACCGTGAGGAACATTATTAGTAAGATGATCAATGCGAGAAATGCGAGTAGTCAGAGGACGTGCTAGTTCATCATGTTCTAATTTAGAAAATTCAGGACGAAAGTGTGTGGTAGGTCTTTCGACAAACTCATTTAGCACATCTCCAAAACCTTGAATCGCTCCTGTTCTAAAAACACCGTCTTCCATTTTTTGCTCTTTAAAGTCTGTGACAAGTTTTGCTCCTCTTTTGATCGCCAAATCTAGTGTTTCTTGTACATTCTCTACAAGAAAAGAAATCTTAGAAACGCCTTCTCCATGTTTTTTAAAATAATCAAAAGAAGAACCAGTTTTTTTGGCGGTTAAAAGAAATCGTGCTTGCCCTTGAGCGTACAAAATACTTTCCTTATCTTTTTGTTCAAAAGTGCGATGAAATCCTAAGGTCGAAAAAAGATGAGCTGTTTTTCCTGTCAAGCTTTCACAGGTAAATTCTAAGTGGTCTATGCCTAAAATTTTAAGTTCTGCGTTCAAGAGAGGCTCCTTATTTAAATAGAAAATATTTTAAGAAGTATAGAAGAAGAAAATAATCAAGACAACTTTGCTCTGACATGATACGCAATAGGGGCATTTTTTAGAGACCTAAATAAAGGATATTTAATGCTTTTTAGAAACATTCATATAAGTGTTCTGTGTATAGCTTTGTGTGCCTGCGGAATGAAAAAAGAAATGGATGAAACTCAGGCCAAAATGAAAGTAACTCATGATGATATGCAGACTACTCATGAGGATATTGAAAAAACCCATGAGCTTATTACAGATTCTCAAACGACTATGAAAGAAAGTAAGGACGCTGTGGATGAAACACGGGCATTAATGACTGAAATGAAAAAAATCCTAGAGGATAATTTAAAGCTTTTAAGCCAGTACTTGCCTCTAACCAATCAAAATATTTCCAGTACCCGAGATCAGATGGCAGAGGTTTCTAAAACACTAGAGGGCTTAAGAGGATCTATTACTAAAATCACTGATAATAAAGAATTGTTGGAGAACGTCACTGAAGCTTTAAAAAAAATTCGTGAAGGCCTAGAACCTGGTGGGAATATTGATGCGGCAATGAAAGGGATCAAAGTTTTAGCCAGCCAGCTCTCAGGGGAAGAGCCACCTGTAGAAGAAAAATCTGCAGAAAATTTAATGAAGATGGATAGTTCTCGTGAACCAGAAGCTCCTCTTGTGACCATGGATGCTTTTTTAAATCAATATGCAAAAACAGCGCTCATTAAAGAATATGAAAAAGTTCTCTTAAACAATTGGGATAAGTCTAAACAAAGTGCTTTTCAGTCTCTTTATTTACGTTTAACAAAAATCACTGAGGATACAAGATCCGCATATGACTGGGCCTACAAATTAGTAAACGAATCTATTCAAAATGAAAATTTATCAGATGAAGAATTAGAATTTAAAATTAATCAGGTGGAGACAACTCCAACTCCTGCACCTATTAAGCCTGTTCCTGCTCCAAAAAAAGAAGAAGTGGCGGAAGATCCTAAGATTGATTCTCCTGTGAATCCTTCAAACCAAGAGAGGTTTTCTGCACAGGAGTTAAGCTTTTTTAAAAAAAATATTGATCAGCTAATGGACTGGGATAAAGAATTAGCATCTGAGAAAGAGATAAGAAGTGAGAAAAATCAAAATGAAATAAGAAAAAAAGCCAAGGCTTTGAATTTGATTAAACCGATCCATATGCGTTCTATGCTGGAAGACTTTACTTGCATAGGAGTATGTGCTGATAGTGTGTTTCTTCTTAATCCAGAAAAATATTTTAATTTTTCATATGGAAGTAA
>JAGOVR010000028.1 GCA_018060635.1 Bacteriovoracaceae bacterium | reverse complement strand
GGTCTCACTCTCTTTTTGTAGATCCGATGAATCGTTGGGATTTACAAGAGCGCATGGATGAACTTTATCACAATTCTGCACTTAGAATAAAAATAGAACAAAAATCCTTGGAATATGCAAAAATGTTTCATCTCCAAGTCACGAGCAAAAAGTTAGAAAGCATTTATCAAAAAACTATGCTATAAATTTTGATATGAGTTCATCCGTTATTATCATTCCTGCTCGCTATGAATCCTCTCGTTTCCCAGGGAAGCCCTTAGTTTCTATTTTAGGTAAAACTATGTTGGAGCGAGTGTGGAGAATTGCTCAGAAAGCGATAGAAAATGACACTCAAAAAAAAATCTATATAGCGACAGAAGATGAACGCATTGTAAAAGCGGCGGAAAACTTTAAGGCCATGGCCATCTTAACCTCATCTCAATGTCAAAATGGTACTGAGCGAGTTTATGAGGTGGTAAAAAATCTTAAACTTCAGCCTGATATTATTATTAACTTACAAGGAGATGCTGTTCTTACTCCTCCTCATTTTATAACGGAACTTATTTCTGCTATGGAAAAAAATCCCACATGGGAAATGGCAACGTTAGGAACCGCTTTTAACAGTGAAAAATGGCAGGCTTATGTTCAAAGAAAAAAGGAAGGCAACAATACAGGTACATTGGTACTGTGTGATCAAAAAGGAAAAGCGTTATATTTTAGCAAAGGAATTATTCCCCATATTCGTGAAAATAAAACAGGAGAAAACTTTGTTCCTCCTGTGATGAAACACATTGGGATTTATGCTTACCGTTTTTCTATGCTTAAAAAATATTTGGAATTATCTCCTACACCCTTAGAGCAAGTAGAAAAATTAGAACAACTGCGAGTTTTAGAGCACGGATATCCCATCCATGTGGTGAAAGTAGATGATGGGGGACGCACGTTGTGGTCAGTGGATAACCCTCAAGATATTCAAATTGTGGAAGACCTTTTAAAAAAAGAAGGGGAGCTTTGCTAGATGAATCTTTGGCTCACCAGACATGGAAATACTTTTAATCCTCAAGATCAAGTGGTTAGGGTGGGAGCAAAAGAAGATCTTCCCTTAACACCTCAAGGTTTTAAGCAGGCAGAACATTTGGCTCAATATTTTTTACAACAAAAAATTATCTTTTCTCATTGCTATACAGGACCACTTAAGCGTGCCAAAAATTTTGGGGAACATATTTTAAAAACGATGAACTACTCCTTACCTGTACAAATAGATGCCAGACTCAATGAACTTGATTATGGAGATTGGGGGGGACTTCCTGACTCAGAAATCCAAAAACGTTGGCCTACAGATTTTTTCGCCTGGGAGGAATCATCAAAATGGCCAGTCCAAGGAAAGTGGGGAGAAGGAGAAGCAGAAGTTAGAAAAAGAGTTCATCATTTTTTTTTAGAGCTTAAAAAAAAATATAATTCTCAGGAGCATATTTTAGTTGTAAGCAGTAACGGACTTCTTCGTTATTTCTTAACCCTTGTACAAGGTGAGTTTGAATCGAGAGTGCGCCTTAAAAAATTAAAGATGCGAACAGGGGCTATCGGACAAATAAAAGTTCATCAAGAAATTCCTCATCTCACTATGTGGGATTTTCGTCCATAAAAAAGTATTCCGAGTAGAATACTTGGTCAAAAATGTCTAGTATTTTTTTTTCAATAAGTTGTCAAAAATTGGTAAAAGTTATATAAAGTTAGAAATGTATTTCAATGATTTTAGGAAGGGTTTTAAAATGAAAGGGTTAATTAGTTTACTTGCAGTACTTTGTATTTACCAGTCAGCTCATGCTGGGCGTTGTGCTGTGGAATGTGAGATTAAAAACGCAGAAACACAAGAGTCTGCTCGCCATCTTTTTATTTTTGAAAATCAGAGTATGGATACCTGTATTGAGAACTTCTCAATGAAGGATCATATCTCAAAATATAGTTACTGCTCAGTAAATTTTTTGAATAATGAGGGAGACCTTTACGTTATTTATTTGGGAAATAATGGAAAAACTGTAAAGTTGATCCAACCGTCGGATTCAGAAGCTATTAAAGGTCCTGTTTTACCTTCTTCTGAAAAAGAGACGCTGATTCCTATTTTAGAAGCAGGCACTCAAACTCCTTCTTTAGGTCAGGAATAATTCTTCTTGTTTTAAACAGGCTCTTTTCCTTGTCACATACTGGTTAATTCTTCTAAAATTAAGGCTTATTTAAAGGAGTCTTATGGCTATTTGGGAGAGTTCCATTGATCTTAATTCTGACGATTGTATCAAAAATAAAAAGCATAATTTAAATCTATCGCAAGAATTAAAAAACCTACACGGAAAAGTTAAAAAAGGAAACGACGTAACAGTTTCAAAGCATCGGTCTAGAGGAAAGTTTTTACCCAGAGAACGCATTGAAAAAATAATTGATGCAGGATCAGCTTTCTTAGAACTTTCAGCCCTTGCCGCACAGGGCGTTTATGCAGAAGATATTCCCAGTGCGGCCCTCATTACAGGTATTGGAAAAATTCATGGCATTGAATGTATGATTGTGGCTAATGATGCCACAGTGAAGGGAGGAACTTACTTTCCTCTCACCGTTAAAAAACATTTACGAGCGCAAGAAATTGCACGTGCCAATCATCTTCCTTGTATTTATCTCGTGGATTCTGGAGGAGCTTTTCTTCCCCTGCAAGCAGAAGTATTTCCTGACAAAGAACATTTTGGACGCATTTTTTATAATCAGGCCCTCATGTCTAAAGAAGGAATTCCTCAAATTGCAGTGGTTTTAGGTTCTTGTACAGCAGGAGGGGCTTACGTCCCAGCCATGTCAGATGAAACAATTATTGTTAAAAATAATGGGACTATTTTTTTGGCAGGCCCTCCTTTAGTTAAAGCGGCTACAGGAGAAGAAGTGAGTGCCGAAGATTTGGGGGGAGCTTATTTACATACCTCTAAATCAGGAGTGGCAGATCATTTTGTAAATGACGAAGAAGAAGCTTTTGAAAGGGTGCGAGAAATCGTTTTTCATCTTAATTTTGAATCACAAGGTAAAAAAGAGGGGCAAAAAAAAAGCCATAGCGCTAAAGCTCCACTTTATGCCATAGATGATCTTTATAGCTTAATCCCTCACGATACGCGTATTCCTTATGATGTTCGAGAGATTATTGCACGTTTAGTGGATGGTTCCGAATTTTCTGAGTTTAAAGAAAATTTTGGAAAAACATTAGTGTGCGTATTTGCTCATATTCATGGGTATCCCGTAGGGATTATTGCCAATAATGGAATCTTATTTTCAGAAAGCTCTTTGAAAGGAGCACATTTTATTGAACTGTGTTGCCAGCGCAAAATTCCTTTAGTTTTTTTACAAAATATTACAGGATTTATGGTGGGAAAAAAATATGAAGAGGAAGGAATTGCTAAACATGGAGCGAAACTAGTTACCGCTGTATCCTGTGCTCAAGTTCCCAAGCTAACAGTGATTATTGGAGGATCTTTTGGTGCTGGAAATTACGGAATGTGTGGGCGTGCCTTTGATCCCAGATTTCTTTTCATGTGGCCTAATGCCAAAATTTCTGTGATGGGAGGAGAACAAGCGGCAGGAGTGTTAACCACAGTAAAAGAAGGCATGAAAGCGGAAGAGATTGCAAAATTAAAAGAAACTATTTTAAAAAAATATGCAGAAGAAGGAAGCTGTTATTATAGCACAGCAAGGATTTGGGATGATGGAGTTATTGATCCTACTCAAACACGAGATGTCTTAGGACTTTCTTTAAGTATATGTTTAAACGCACCCATCACCGCACCATCTTTTGGTGTCTTTCGAATGTAAATTAAGGAGAGTGATGTCATGCTTTTATATCAAGAAGAAAATTTTGTAGCCACAATTACCTTTAATCGACCAGAAATTCATAATGCTTTCAATGAAGAATTTATTTTTGAACTCACCAGACTTTTTCTCAAAATAAATAAAAATAAGAAATTAAGATTAGTAGTTATTAAAGCGTTAGGAGACTCCTTTTGTGCTGGGGCTGATTTAGAGTGGATGAAAAAGATGAAGCACTATACGACTCGTCAAAATTTAAAGGATGCTAAAAATTTACAGAAGATGTTTTTGTCTTTAGACGCTTGTCCTATTCCTGTGATTGCACTCGTGCAAGGGGCCGCCATGGGAGGAGGAGCTGGAATTCTTTGTACGTGTGATTATGTCCTTGCAAAGGAATCAGCTTATTTTGCTTTTAGTGAAGTACGATTAGGTCTTATCCCAGCAGTCATCTCTCCTTTTGTCGTGAGGAAAATTGGGGCCTCTTATGCGAGGGCCACTTTTTTATCGGGAGCGCGTTTTTCAACGATAGATGCACTTCATATGGGACTTATTCATGAGACCGTCAAAAGTGAAGAAGCACTAGATCGTTTAGGAGGACTTATTAAAGAATTTTTAAAAGCAGGTCCTCTGGCCTCTAGAGAAGCTAAAAAATTACTGACACAAACACTGCATAACAAAAACTTTTGGGCACAAACCTGTAAAGATATTGCAAGACTACGTGTGAGTGAAGAAGCGCAAGAAGGGATGCTTAGTTTACTTCAAAAAAGGAAAGCAACGTGGCAGTTATAACAAAAATACTTATTGCTAACAGAGGTGAAATTGCTTTGCGCATTCATGCAACCTGCAAAGATATGGGAATTGTAACAGTAGGCGTTTTTGCTGAAGATGACAGAAATCTTCCTCATGCCACAGAACTCGATGAAACTTTTTCCTTAGGCACAGGGACATTGCAAGAGACTTATTTAAATCAGCAAAAAATTTTAACGTTGGCCAAGGAGTGTGGGGCCCAAGCTATTCATCCAGGATATGGATTTTTATCTGAAAATGCTTCTTTTGCTCAAGCCGTAGAAAAAGCGGGACTTATTTTTGTAGGTCCTAAATCACAAACCATTGCGCTCATGGGAGATAAAATTGCTTCCAAAAAAACCATTGAAGAAATGAAAGGACCGCTTCTTCCTGGATATCATGGAGATCAGCAGACAGCGGATTTTCTTTTTAAACAAGCTCAAAAAATAGGAATGCCTCTTCTTATTAAGGCCAGTAGTGGGGGGGGAGGGAAAGGAATGCGCTTAGTTGAAAAAGAAGAATATTTTTTAACAGCATTAGAGGAAGCTAAGCGAGAAGCTAAAAATGCATTTGGAAATGACAGTGTTTTCCTAGAGAAATATTTAAGTAAACCAAGGCATATTGAAGTACAGGTTTTTTCTGATAGTCACGGCAATCATGTGCATCTTTTTGAAAGAGATTGCTCTATTCAAAGACGTTATCAAAAGATTATAGAGGAAGCTCCTGCCGTAGGCCTCCCTTTAGATGTGCGAGAAAAAATAACCACAACAGCCGTCGCTATTTGTAAGCATATTGGATATTTAGGAGCTGGGACTATTGAGTTTATGATGGATGCAGATTTTAAATTTTATTTTTTAGAAATGAATACAAGATTACAAGTTGAACATCCTGTGACAGAGATGGTGACAGGGGTGGATTTAGTCGAATGGCAAATTCGAGTGGCCATGGGAGAGGAAATTCCTTGTTCCCAAAAAGATATTACTTTGCGTGGACACGCTTTAGAATGTCGCTTGTATGCAGAAGATCCCTTTAATGACAATCTTCCGACGGGAGGAAAAATTTTAAAATGGAAACTTCCTTTTCATAGAGATTATCGTTTAGATCGAGGTTATGCAGAAGGAAACACGGTAACACTAAACTATGATCCTATGGTGGCCAAAATTATTGTGAGAGGAGAAAATCGCACTCAAGCTTTAGCTCGGATGCAAGAAACGCTTAAAGACCTTTATTTAGTCGGATTTAAAACCAACCGAGAATACTTACGTAAAATTTTAAATCTTAAGGAATTTAAGAAGGGAGATGTTCATACAGCTTTTTTAAAAGAGCACGCAGATAAAATAAAAATGAGTACTCTTACTCCAGAACAAGAATCTTTGGTTCTAACAAAAACTAAAAAATCGTCTAGTGAGAATCAGGTTAAAGAAAAAGATTTATGGAGTGAGCTGACAACTTTTAGGAATGTTTAATTATGGAAAAATTAAAAAATATTTTTTGTTATAATGTGGGTGATAAATTACAGGTTTTTATAGACGGGGAAGAGTTTTGGATAGAGAGTCAGAAAAAAAAGAAAAGAAAAAGAGAAGATGAAGCGGGGACGTTAACCTCTCCCATGCCTGGGAAAATTCTTAAATACCTCGTCAAGAAAGATCAAGAAGTAGAAAAAGGGGAGCCGTTACTTATTTTAGAGGCCATGAAAATGGAGCATACGATTAAGGCCCCTTTAAAAGGTGTGGTAACAAAGCTTTTCTTTAAGGAAGGAGAGCAGGTTCCTGCGGAAGCAGAGCTTATTTCATTACATCTTGCATGATTTTTTTATTTAAATCATTATCCTTTTATAAAAAGTTGATAACTCATCCCTAAGCAAAGAGGAACTAGCAGAGAAGCGAGCCAATAGAAGTGTCGTTCTATGCGATCAAAACGTTTATCCATGTCTTCTCTTAAGATTTTAATTTCTTTTCTAACATTCACAAACTCTTCTCTGAATTCCTTTCTAACATTCACAAATTCTTCTCTAAATTCCTTTCTAACATTCACAAACTCTTGTCGAAACTCATCATCCATATGAGAAAAATGATTACTTTGAGCTTTTAAAATAAGAATAATCATTTCATCACTAGATATTTGTTGTTCTAAATTTAGTTTGGTCATAATCCCATGACACTTTTCGTCCAACCAATTTTCGAAAAATACATTATTAAACATAGGTAACTCCATGGTTAAAAATTAGCACAACTTCTCCTATGCAAAGACAGTTAAAAAAAGACTAAACGTAAATAACTGAAATTATTGGGTAGTTTTTATAAGCTGGAAAAAAATAATAAAATTTTGGTAAAAAAGGGCAAAGAGCGTGGTAAAAAAGAGCATAACTATGCAAAAAACCAACAAAATTATTCACCTTGTAGAAGTAGGACCAAGAGATGGTCTGCAAAATGAGTTACGTATTTTATCTACGGAGGATAAACTGACCTATATTGAAATGTTAGTATCTGCTGGCATTAAAAATTTAGAAGTTACAAGTTTTGTTCGCCCTGAAAAAATCCCTCAGATGAGTGATGCTAAAGAGTTATCCCTAGGACTTAAAAAAAAAGAAGGAGTTCATTACTATGCTCTCATTCCGAATGAGAAGGGTTTTGAAGAAGGACTCAAGGCAGGCATACAGGCGATGGCTTTTTTTACGGCCACATCAGAGGAATTTAATAAACGCAATATTAATGCCTCGATTGCAGAGTCTTTTGAGCGTATGGCACCTTTGGTAAAAAAAGCTCAAGCTCAACGCATTCATACCCGTGGCTATATCTCCACTGTTTTTGGTTGTCCTTATGTTGGAAATATTTCTATAGAACAAGTAAAGAAAGTGGTAGGAGAATTTGCTGAATTAGGGGTAGATGAAATTTCTTTGGGAGATACCATTGGTGTGGCCACACCACAGCAGGTAAAAAAAATAATAAAAGAGCTCTCTTCTGTTGTAGATAAAAAAAAGTTGGCCATGCATTTTCATGATACCAGAGGAATGGCCCTGACTAATATTTATGCCTCACTAGACGAAGGAATTGAAATTTTTGACTCTTCTAGCGCAGGACTCGGAGGATGCCCCTATGCTAAAAGTGCTACAGGAAATGTGGCCACAGAAGAAGTGGTCTATTTACTACACTCTTTAGGTTACACAACAGGCATTGATTTAGAAAAATTAATGTTGGCGTCTCGTTTTGTTTTACAAAAATTACAAAAAAAAACTAGCTCCAAATATTTAAAGGCCCTGCATGCAGACTTATGAACATTTAGAAGTTGTTCAAGATGAAAAAATTTTATGGGTGACGCTTAATCGTCCTGAAAGTGCTAATGCATTTTCCATTCCTATGCTTAAAAATTTAGTGACAGTTTTTAAATGGGCACAAGAAGAAGAAAGTGTTCAGGTGGTCATTCTCACTGGAAAGGGAAAGTTTTTCTGTGCAGGTGGAGATGTAAAAGATATGCAAGAGAAGAAAGGTCTCTTTGCAGGAGAGCCGCAAGAGTTAGAAAAAACTTATAGAGATATTGTGCATCCCGTGGCAAAAACTATGTTAAATTTTACAAAACCTCTGATCGCTATGGTGAACGGGCCAGCGGTGGGTGCAGGCCTTGATCTTTTATGTGCCTGTGATATGCGCATAGCTAGTGAGAATGCTATTTTTGGAGAAACATTTGTGAAGATTGGACTGCTCTCTGGTTTTGGAGGGGCCTATCTTCTTTCTAAAATTGTGGGACTTTCGAAAGCTAAAGAAATGGCCTTCACAGGGAAAATTTATAAGGCAGAAGAAGCTTTTGATATGGGACTTATTTTAAAGATATGTTCAGAAGCTTTATTAAAAGAACGTACCCGAGATATGGCAATGCTGATTGCAGGGCAGGCTCCTTTGGCAGTACAGGCCACTAAAAAAGCTTTTCTTAGCTTACAAAATTTTGATCAGCACTTAGAAAAAGTGGGGACACTTCAGGCCCAGCTTCATGGGACTTTGGATCATGCAGAAGGAGTGCTTTCCTTTTTGGAAAAAAGACCTCCGCACTTTCATGGGAAATAGTCTCAAATAAAATTATTTAGTTTTTTCTTTACAAAAATCTCAAGGCCTAGCACAATCAAACTTATAAGTATAAAGCTCCACGGAGGGACTAAAAGTTTCCGAACGTATTTTAAAAAGGCCAGGAAGGCCTTTTTTCTTTTCATATTTCACCCCCTTGGCTAAATTTCTCTCATGAAAAAATACTTAATTACTTCAGCACTTCCTTACGCTAACGGCCCCCTGCACTTTGGACACCTGACAGGTGTTTACATTCCTGCAGATATTTTCACTCGTCATAAAAGACTTAAAGGTGAAAAAGTTATGCATATTTGTGGTTCAGATGAGCATGGTGTAGCCATCATGCTAAATGCTAAAAAAGTGGGAGAAGATTATAAGTCTTATGTGGATAAGTGGCATGCTGAACATAAAGAACTCTTCAAAACTTATAACATTGATTTTGATTTTTTTGGGCAAACATCCGCTTCCTATCACGAAGAAGAAGTTCTTTTATGGTTTAAAGCTTTGCATGAGAAAGGACTCATTGCTCCCAAAGAAGAGAAACAACTTTTTTGTGAAGACTGTCGTAACTATCTGCCTGATCGTTTTGTGGAAGGAACTTGCTACACCTGTGGATATGAGTCAGCTCGTGGAGACGAATGTCCTTCTTGTGGTGAGTGGATTGATTCTATTCGCTTAAAAAATCCTGTCTGTAAAATTTGTTCCAGTAAAAATATCACGACACAAAATGTAACTCAGTGGTATCTGATGATGTCTAAATACCATAAAGAGTTTAGAGATTGGTTTGAAACCAAGAAAGCAAGTTGGCGCAAAACAGTGGTTCCTTATGTGGATTCTCTCAGTGAGAAAAATTTGCAAGATAGGGCCATTACACGTGATTTAGACTGGGGAATTGATGTGCCACTTCCAGAAGCAAAAGGTAAAAAACTCTACGTTTGGTTTGATGCCCCTATTGGTTATGTGAGTAACACCAAAGAACATTTGAAAAATACAGATGAAGATTATTTAAAAGACTGGTGGCAAAACAAAGAAACAGAAATTATAAATTTCATTGGTAAAGATAATATTATTTTTCATACAGTGATTTTTCCCGTGATGAGTATGGCCGCAGGAAGAGTAAACCCCGTAAGTAATGTTCCTGCTAATCAGTTCCTTAATTTAGCAGGCAAACAATTTTCTAAATCTTCTGGTTGGTATATTGATGCCAAAACAGCCATTGATGAATTTGGCAGTGATGCTCTAAGATATTACTTGGCGAGCATTATTCCAGAAACCACGGATTCTTCTTTTACTTGGGAGCAGTTTTCGGCCAAGGTGAATGGAGAACTTTTGAGTAATGTAGGAAATTTTGTCAATCGTGGTCTTAAATTTTCTCATAAAACTTTTCCAGAAGGCATTGCGGCTGAAAAATTTCAAAGTTTTTTCGCCCTAGATTTATGCCAGAAATTTGAAGTTAAAATAAAAGAATTACATGAACTCTTAGATAATATTCATATTAAGAAGGGATTAGAGCACTTGATGCAAATGAGTAGTGAGGCCAATACCTATTTTTCAGATCTTGCTCCTTGGTCTATGGTGAAACTTGGAAAATTAGAAGAGGCTCAAGAAGTTTTAGCGCACGCTTCAGTGCTTTCTCTCATTTTAGGAGTTCTTTTTGAACCTTATTTGCCTGCCCTTTCTGCAAATATATTAAAGAATTTTCCAAACGTGACTGCCGAGATAAAACAGCAAGTTTATCAGGGAAATATTCAAGTTTTAAAAAATTATTTTAAAGATACTTTTGTTCTGCCTTTCGAGCCGCAAGGCCTAGTGGCAAAGATTGATGAAAAACGTATTAAAGAATTGGTAGAAGAACTTAATAACCTAGGAAAGAAGTAATGCAAGGATTTAATAAAGTCGTGAATAGTTATGATGAAGCTTTGTACGGTTTGCAAAGTGGAATGACAGTTATGGCAGGAGGATTTGGTCTTTGTGGAATTCCCGAAGGTCTTATAAAAAAAATGTTTGAAATGGGCGTAAAAGATCTTACCTGTATTTCTAATAATGCTGGCGTGGATGGTTTTGGTTTAGGCATCCTTCTGGAAAAAAAACAAATTAAAACCATGATTTCATCTTATGTGGGAGAAAATGAACTCTTTGAAAAACTACTTCTTTCAGGAGAGATGCAAGTGATTTTGACTCCGCAGGGGACACTCGCAGAAAAAATTAGAGCTGGTGGAGCAGGCATTCCTGCTTTTTACACAGCTACAGGTTATGGAACAGAAGTAGCTAAAGGCAAAGAAACAAAAAAAATTAAGGGTAGAGATTATGTTTTAGAAGAATCTTTGACTGCCGATTTTTCTTTAGTTAAAGCGTGGAAAGCGGATAGCATGGGAAATCTTATCTATCGTCATACCGCTATGAATTTTAATCCTATGATGGCGACTGCGGGAAAAGTGACAGTTGCTGAAGTAGAAGAAATTGTGCCTGCAGGAGAATTAGATCCCGATCATATTCATACTCCAGGAATCTATGTACAGAGAGTGATCAA
Organism: Bacteriovoracaceae bacterium; assembly: GCA_018060635.1. Classification (GTDB taxonomy): domain Bacteria; phylum Bdellovibrionota; class Bacteriovoracia; order Bacteriovoracales; family Bacteriovoracaceae; genus JAGOVR01. The sequence continues at coordinate 3,207 of JAGOVR010000028.1, read as the reverse complement.
AGGAACTTTTGAAAAACGTATTGAACAAAGAACTGTGAGGAAGTTATGAGTCTGACTATAGGATTATCACGGGAACAGATTGCGCAAAGAATTGCACGAGAACTTAAAAATGGTTACTACGTGAATTTAGGAATTGGAATTCCTACGTTAGTGGCCAATTATATTCCACAAGGGGTGGAAGTAATTCTGCAATCAGAAAATGGCCTTTTAGGCATGGGGCCTTTCCCCTTAGAAAAAGATGTAGATGCGGATCTTATCAACGCAGGAAAACAAACAGTGACAGCCGCTACGGGCGCCGCCTTTTTTTCTTCGGCGGAAAGCTTTGCCATGATTCGTGGAGGGCACGTGGACTTAACTATCCTAGGTGCTTTTGAAGTGGATATAACAGGCTCTATTGCCTCTTGGATGATTCCAGGAAAGCTTGTTAAGGGTATGGGCGGAGCGATGGATTTAGTGGCAGGAGCTCGCAATATTATCGTGGCCATGAGTCATGCCAGCAAAAGCGGTGAATCCAAACTTTTAACTAAATGCTCACTTCCCTTAACGGGAGTGAATTGTATTACTAAAGTGGTAACTGATCTTGCGTATTTGGAAATTAAGAATGGGGCCTTTCATTTAAAAGAGCGTGCTCCTAATGTTTCAGTGGAAGAAATCAAAAGTAAAACAGAAGGGAAGCTTGTTATTCCTGATCATGTTCCTGAGATGACGTTTTGAAAAAAATTGTAAGTGCTTTAAAAAATACTACCGTACAATTTGTGATTGTTCTGATACTTCTTATGGCCTACGCCTTTTATCGTTCGTGGCATTGGTATCATCCAAAATTTCCTGTGACGAAAATAATTCCTTAAAAAAATATTTTTTTAAAACACGACTCGTTGTGCGTTAAAGGAAGGATTAAGTCTAAAAAATAAGAACTAATTATATCTTAAAAAGAAATATGAGTTGTCATGCGTTAAGCGATAAATGCACTCCTGTAGCACCTTGCAAGTGATTAATCTCTATGGATAATGAGTCGTAGAAATTAGGTTTTTAAATAATTTTTGAATTTAAATTACATTGGGAGGAGTCGTTATGCGTACGTTATTTCTAGGCTTAAAGTTTCTTTTTATTATCTTTTTAGTAAGTTGTAATTCAAAAAGAGTAAATGTTCTCGTCACTTCTCCTTGGGTGGGAACTAAGCAGTTAGGAGTAGCAGGAAGCTACACAGCAGGATATGGCATAACGAGTGATAGGGCAGGTAGCATTTATGTGACAGGATATACAGATGGTGGATTAGATGGAAATACTCTTACTGGTAATCTTGATTTTTTTGTCACAAAGTATGATGTTTCAGGATTGAAGCAGTGGACTCGTCAGTTGGGGGTTGCATCAGTCGATACACTAGGAAATGGAGTTACCAGTGACTCTGCTAATAATGTGTATGTAGCCGGATATACAGATGGAGGATTAGATGGAAATACTCTCATCGGAACTCGTGATTTTGTTGTCACTAAGTACAGTACCGAGGGAGTTAAGCAGTGGACTCGGCAATTAGGTGTTACAGGGGCACAGACCTTGGGTAACGCTATTACCAGCGACTCTTTAGATAATATCTATGTGGCAGGATATACGAGTGGTGCCTTAGATGGTCAGACGCTCACAGGGACGGTAGATTTTTTTGTAACAAAATATAACTCGGCAGGAGTTAAGCAGTGGACTCGCTTACTAGGCGTTGCCAGTGCAACTACTTTTGGGAATGGTATTACAAGCGACTCTTTAGATAATATCTATGTGGCGGGATATACGACAGGAGGATTAGATGGAAACTCTCTTACAGGAGGGGCAGATTTTTTTGTAACAAAATATAACTCGGCAGGAGTTAAGCAGTGGACTCGTCAATTAGGGGGGACGATTTTAACGGTTGTAGGTCAGGATATTACCAGTGATACTGCGGATAACGTTTACGTAGCGGGGTACACTAGTGGAGCGCTGGATGGCCAAACGTTCATGGGAACAACCGATTTTTTTGTGACGAAATATAACTCAGCAGGAGTGAAGCAGTGGACTCGGCAATTGGGTGTTACAAGTTTCCAAACATACGGTGCGGGTATCACCAGTGATTCTTTAAACAATGTTTATATCACGGGAGATACAGGCGGGGGACTTGATGGAAATACACTTACAGGTGATAGTGATTTTTTTGTGACGAAGTATGATTCGGCAGGAGTGAAACAGTGGACGCGCCAGCTGGGCATTGGAGCGGGTGCTGAAGCGGAAGGATACGCCATTACTAGCGATTTAAATAATAATGTTTTTGTAACAGGATATACCGATGGAGGCGTAGATGGAAATACGCTCACAGGACTAAGTGATTTCTTTATTACAAAATATAACATTGATGGATTTAAGCAGTAGTCTCTATCGGGAACCCTGTAAGAAATACCTGTATATATAAAAAAAGGTGCATTTTATAACAAAAATAGTTATGGTCTGAAAAAAATAAACAGGGGTGACAAGATGAAGATGATCATAGTTTCTTTTATTTTAAATGTACTTTTCTCTTTAGCGGCGTATGCTCAAAATCAAGCTCATTCTGAAATAAGAGATGTCGAGGAGAGATTTGATGTCATAACTAAGAGAATGCCTAAAAGAAAAGTAATCTCTTTAATGCGAAAAATTTCAGATTACCATCAGCAGTTGCAAAATGGTGATGCCTCATGGGAGAAAAAATCTCAAGAGAAAAAAGTACAACGAGTTATAGAGCAAGCAGAGCTTCTTGTCGTAAGATATGTAGTTAATTTATCCATAGAAAAGAAACTTTTACATATGTTTATAAATTTTTTGCATCAAGAAAAGTGTGCGTGTTGGTCTCAGGTGGAAAAATATTTGGATGTTTTTAAGAAAGCGCAAATAGGGAATAGACCAGAGTGGCATTTTTATCAAGCGATTTATAAAAAAATAATGAATGATGAGGAGATTTCTACAGCAGAGTATCGTTATCTTTTAGAGCGAGGGGCATTAGTTGAAGAAATTCTGGAAAAACTAGATCAGGAATTAGAACCAATTAAGGAAAAAGAGAAGATTCCTACTTATAAGCTTTAGATGATGATTCTTTAGAAGTAACGTAGAAATCCTAACTCCATATTCTGATTTTCTCTATGATAATCATAACGAAAATTGATGGCCCAATTTTTAGCAAAAGAGTAGCGAGACTCTAAACTTTGTTTC
>JAGOVR010000133.1 GCA_018060635.1 Bacteriovoracaceae bacterium | reverse complement strand
GCTCTGATTCCGTCACTATCTCCTTTGGCTTTTGTACTCCTACCAAATCTTCTAGTTTTCTCTGTATATCAAAACAGTGCATAATTCTCTTTTCTTCCATGGTCCACATAAAGAAAAAAAGAGAGATTACCGTCATAAAAAAGAGAATAAAGAAAAATAAATCGAAAGGTGTTTCCCCTTTAATGTGATAGCCAATAAACAGATATAAAAGAGTAGAAAAGAAAGAACCGATAAAGAACATACAGGCCAGTATCCCTCTGAAAAAAGCTAATTTAGCCTTTTGACACCCTTTTAAAATTTCTAGCATAAAGGAAAGAGTTGTTATTTTGACATACTTCTCTCCTGCCCCATATAAATCTTTAAAAAAAGTATCAAAAAGCCATCTTAGTAAAACCATATTTAAGAATCTTTTGTTTTTCCACGACTACCCAGATAATAACTAGCGACACCTACTAATAACGTAGTTGCACCAATAAAATACCAAGGGCTCTCATGAATTGACTTATCAACAGTTTTTGCACTACTGCGACCTAATTTTAAGGCCTCATCTTTCAATTTAGAAAAGTAACCAATAGCATCTTCGCCTAATCCATGCATCCCATTGTAAGCTCCATTTTGTTCAAAAGCTGGATCTACAAACACTTTTTTAAGTGTTTTGTAATCTGCACTAATCATCTGCTTAATCTCTTGAACATTTTCCTTAGACACTTCATCTAAAAGACGAAGGGCTTCATTAATAGATTTGATCTTTTGGGGATCAATGTTTTTCAGAGGAGTCGAGTTCATAAAAAAATTCCTTAGTTAGTTGTTTGTTACGAAGCTAGGTTGTATCTTGGATTAAAAGTGGTGGTCTATGGGGTGTTATTCCCATTGAGGAAGTAAAACAGTAAGTGTTGTTCCTTGTTCTAAACCTGCACTTTCAGCACGAACTATCCCTGCTTGTAGATGAATTAAATCACGAACAATGGTGAGGCCTAAACCCAATCCATCGTGAGTACGTGTAGAACTACTATCGGCTTGGCTAAATCTTTCAAAAATTTTGGGTAAAAAGCTTTCTTCAATTCCTCTGCCAAAATCGACAACTTTGATACCTATAAACTTTGTGGCATTCTCTGTTACGGCGTCAATGGCAACCAAGATTTTTCCTGATTTGTAAGAAAACTTTATAGCATTAACGAGTAAATTCCAAACAATCTGCTTAATACGTTCAGCATCACCCCAGATTTTTTCAGATTTTATTTTTATCTGCAATTCAATCTTAATCTGCTTTGCCTCTGCTAAAGGATAAACTGTTTCTATACAAAGCCTAACTATTTCTGCAGGACTCACTTTAGTAAAATGAATGGCAAGATTTCCTGATTGAATACGATTAATATCCAATAAATCGTTAATTAATTTACTTTGCATCTTAGCTGATTCTTCAATCATCTGTAATCCATGTTGATTTTTCTCTGGGTCAAATTTTTGTTTCTGAATCAATCTAGACCACAACAATATAGCTGTCAGTGGAGTTTTAAGTTCGTGAGAAAGGGTGGCGATGAATATATCTCGCACCTGCACGGCTTGCTCCAGTTCATCCTGAGTTTTCTTAAGTTTTAGCAAAAGTTTTTCCTGTTCTTGCTTATGCTGAAATAGTTCCAGAAAAATATTGACCTTACTTTTAACTGCATGAGTGTCTATCGGTTTAAGTAAAAAATCGATTGCGCCATTTTCATAACCTCTAAAAGAAAGGTGTTGGCTTTGAGTATTAGCTGTAACAAAAATAATGGGAATCTTTTTAGTTCTTTGCACTCCTCGCATAAGTTCAGCTAATTCAAATCCACTCATATGAGGCATTTGGACATCAATGAGAGCTAAAGCAAATTCATGATGAAGCATAAGTTCTAAGGCTTCAGCTCCTGATTTAGCTTTAAAAATATGCATCTCATCACATCTCAAAAGCCCCTCTAGGGCCATCAGATTAGCTTGCAAATTATCGACTAAAATAATCTTGGGTAAATCTATTAAATCAATATCATTTGTCATAGCTTACTTCTTTTGAAAAATTTGACTCTCTTTGGCAACAAGATCAAAGTGTTTTGCACATTTTGAAAAATGAATAGTTTCTCTATGTCCCAAACCTAAGAAACCTTTTCGACATAGTGAATCGTAAAAAAGATTAATAACCCTCTCTTGTAATTCACTATTAAAGTAAATAAGAACATTGCGACAAGAGATCAGATGAGTCTCTGAGAATACCGCATCTGTGGCCAGACTATGATCTGTAAAAATAACATTTTCTTTTAACTTTTCATGAAATTTAGCGGAATGAAGCACTATCGTATAATAATCTGTAAAAGCTTTTTTCCCACCTGCTTTTTGATATTGGGGAATAGCCATTTGGATAGTTTTTAAATCAAAAATACCTTGTTGCGCTTTTTCTAGACTCCTAGGATTAATGTCTGTTGCATACATGGTAGTCCGCTTTAGTAATTTTTCTTCCTGTAATAAAATAGCAAGAGAATATACTTCTTCTCCTGTACTACAACCTGCCACCCAAATTTTAAGAGAAGGAAAGGTTTTGAGATAAGGAATTACTTTTTCTCTTAACGATAAAAAATAAGAAGGATCACGAAAAAAATGGCTCACGGGAATAGTAATCAGTTGAATAAAATCATAAAAATGTTCTGAGTTCTGCAAAATTTTTTTCTGCAAATCTAAAAGCGTTAAACAATCCATTTTATTCATAGCATGAATTAACATACGACTAAGAGAAGGCCATGCATAGTTACGAAAATCGTAACCATACTCTAAATTTACTGATTCTAACAATCGTTTCATTTCTATTTCAAATTTTAAATTACAAGTTCTTTTCAATCCCGCCCCAATTGAGGGATCCAAACTCGAATAACCGAAAAAAGATGTTGAAGATCAATAGGTTTAGAAAGATAGTCATTAGCTCCTGCTTGCATACAAAGAACTCGATCCTGATGAGTGGCCCTCGCTGTTACTGCAATAATAGGAAGTTTCATCAAATGTTTCCGTTTTCTAATCTCACGAGTGGCCTGATATCCATCCATCTCTGGCATCATAATATCCATCAATACCAGATCTATCCGAGAATTCTCTGTTAATTTTTCTAGTGCTTCTTTCCCATTTCTTGCCACCACAATACGGGCACCTTTTTGTTCTAGGGCCGCCGTTAAAGCAAAAATATTTCTGATATCATCATCTACCAGAAGAATCGTCCATCCCTCAAAAGTATCTACATGTTTACGCATGTCTTTTAAGATCTGCTGTTTTTCTCTAGGAAATCGAGACTCATCACTGTGTAAAAATAAATTCACTTCACTCAGAAGCCTCTCGGGAGATTTAGCACCCTTAATAATAATACTTCTAGAATATTTTCGAAGCCTTCTTTCTTCTTCTTGAGAAAGAGAACATCCCGTATAAACAATGACAGGAGGAAGCGACATGGGCTCTTCTTGTTCTGTCATTTTCTTGAGGAGCTCTTCTCCTGCCATATCTGGAAGTTTTAAATCAATCACCATGCAGTCAAAGATTGTTTTTTTAAGAGCATCTAAACCTTCGCTAGCTAATCTCACAGCCGTAATTTCAATATCAGCATCCACCATAAGCTTTATCATACTTTCTCTTTGAATCTTATTATCCTCTACAATTAAAATACGTTTAATTTTTTGAGATAATTTAAACTCTAGTTTAGAAAAAATAGCTTTAAGAGAGTCACGTTTAGCAGGTTTGAGAGTATATCCTATAGCTCCCATTTGTAATGCTTTTTCCGTATAATCT
>JAGOVR010000132.1 GCA_018060635.1 Bacteriovoracaceae bacterium | reverse complement strand
GGTGAAACTATTGCTTTAGCTTTTAAAAATAAAGACGTTAAAACTTCTCTGCATAGAGGCAAAGTTGTTTATCGTTTAGAAGGAAGTAGTGCAAACTTTGAGTTTAAAGATGGGTCACGACCTACTATTATTGAATTTGAAAAAGATATAAATGTTCCCGAAGCTAGAAAAGACATGACTAGAGTGTGGTCAGCTAAATTTAATCCTCATATGAAAGAAACAGACCCAACTACTTTTAATAGTGTTAATCAGATGCTTCTTATTACGGCACAAAATCCATATTATAATCCTCCTCATCAAGTAGAGGATCATAATGCTTTAGCGGGGAAAGTTTTGATGGCGTATGTTTTTAACCATGAGAAAGATGGGAGTCCTGCTTATAAGATTAAGATTGATTATAAATCTTTAACAGCAGGTAAGAGTTCTCAAGAATTACTGGATGAAAATGCAGCTCAGTCCAGAGATGAAAAAGGCGGTCGTCCAGATAGAGCATCTAAAGGAGAAGGATCATCAACCGATGAAGTGCGTCCTCCTACAATGAAAGAAAGATTACAAGAAATGAAACTTAAAAGAAAAAAATAATTCTAAAAAATTATTTTACAAAAAAAGCCGAACCTTAAAAAGTTCGGCTTTTTTATTTTAAGCCGCAAGAGGATGTGATTTGTTCTTTTTCTTTCCTTGTTTTTCTGATTCTTCTTGTTTGAAAGGCTTCCCATTTTCCCAACCAACTAGGGCAATTTGTAAAACTTCTTCAATCCCTTTGACGGGAATAAAAGCAATTTTTTTACGGAAATTTTCAGGAATATCAATCAGATCATTTTTATTTTTCCAAGGGATAATAACAGTTGTTATTCCCATGCGCATAGCCGCTAAAACTTTTTCTTTAACTCCACCTACAGGGAGTACTTTTCCTGTGAGTGTCATCTCTCCTGTCATGGCTACATCTTTGGCTACAGGGTTTCCTGTAATGAGAGAAACAATGGCAGTAGCCAAAGTTACTCCAGCAGAAGGCCCATCTTTAGGGACTGCACCAGCAGGCAAGTGAATATGAATTTCATTATTTTCAAAAAAAGCAGGATCAATGCCTAACTCTTCTGCATGGCTTCTAATAAAGCCGATAGCTGTTTGTGCTGATTCTTTCATAACATCACCAAGCTGACCTGTGAGAGTAAGTCCTCTTCCTTTCATCTTAGTTACTTCAATAGATAAAACCTCTCCACCAGCAGAAGTCCAAGCTAGTCCCGTTGCCACTCCTACTTCATCATGTTCACGGACATCTTCAGTCATATAAATAGCAGGCCCTAAAAATTCTTCTACTTTCTGAGCATTAATAGAAATTTGATTTTTGAGACCGATAGCGACTTGTTTAGCTACTTTGCGACAAAGAGTTCCAATTTGTCTTTCTAAGTTACGCAGTCCTGATTCTTTGGTGTAGTGAGTAATAACAGAAGCGATACCTTCTTCAGTAAAGTCAATATTCTCACTGCTAATTCCATTTTCTTCCATTTGTCTGTTAATAAGATATTTTTTTGTAATAGCCGCTTTTTCTTCTTGAGAGTAACCAGTCAGCCTTAAAATCTCCATACGATCTAGGAGTGCTGGTGGAATATTTTCAATATTATTGGCAGTAGCAATAAACATCACATTTGAAAGATCAAAAGGAATATTTAAGTAATGATCACGAAACGTATTATTTTGTTCAGGATCTAGGACTTCTAAAAGAGCCGCGGCGGGATCTCCTCTAAAATCAGAAGCTAATTTATCAATTTCATCTAACATAATAATAGGATTATTAGTTCCAGCTTGCTTCATAGCTTGAATAAAACGTCCAGGCATAGCTCCTACATACGTTCTGCGATGTCCTCTGATTTCTGCTTCATCTTTAACACCACCTAAACTTATGCGTACAAATTCTCTGCCTGTGGCTTTAGCAATAGATTTCCCCAGAGAGGTTTTCCCAACTCCTGGAGGCCCTGAGAAACACAGAATGGGCCCTTTCATTTTTTTACCTTTAAGTGTCTTCACTGCCAGATATTCTAAAATACGATCTTTAACTTTTTCTAAGTCAAAATGGTCTTCATCTAGAACCTGCTTGGAGTATCCCAAATCCAGAGATTCCTCAGAGGAAACACTCCAAGGCAGTTCATAGACCCATTCAAGATAAGTACGCAGGATGCTGGCTTCAGAAGAATCAGGATGCATTTTTTCTAAGCGAGAAAGTTGCTTAAGAGATTCTCTTTCCACATCCATAGGAACTTTACAGCGTAGAATTTTTCTTCTGATATCATCAAACTCATTAACTTCTTCTTCCTCATCACCTAGTTCATTCTTAATTGCTTTCATTTGATCACGTAAAAATTGATCTCTTCCACTTTTAGACATTTCATCGTTATGGTTGTGAGATCGTATTTTAGCTTGTAGATTTAAAATTTCTAATTCACGTAAAATAAGACTATTGATGCTTTCTAAACGTCTGATGGGGTCAGCCGTTTCTAAAATCATCTGCGCTTCGGCTACTTTTAGATTGAGGTTGGATGCGACTAAATCCGCTAATCTTCCCGCATCATGAATATCTTCTAAGATCATCAAAATATCAGGAGAAAGTCCTTTATTACCAACAGAAATAATTTTTTCTAAATTTTCTCTAACATTTCTCATGAGAGCTTCTAGGCTTGCCATTTCTGTCGGAACAGGAATGGAAACAAATTTTTCTACTTTTGCTTTATAAAAAGGTTTTACATGAATAAATTCTTGAATATGAGCTTTGGCTAGTCCTTGTACTAAAATTTTTATGCGTCCGTCAGGAAGTTTCCTCATACGCATGATCATGGCCACAGTTCCAACGCTATAAATTTCGCAAGGTTCAGGAATTTCAGCGGAAACATCTTTTTGAGTCACCAGAAGAATATGACGTTCAGGAGAAATCAAAGCTTCTTCTACGGCTAAAATGGAAGTTTCTCTTCCTACAAAAAGAGGGAGAATCATGAAGGGATAAACCACGATATCTCTAATAGGCAGAACAGGGATAGTTCCCTTGAAAGATACAGAGTCAGATTCACTAGAGTGGGTCATAAACGTCCTTATTGGCAAACGTACAACATTGTTATCTCTCTTGTCGGGAGTAAGCCTCCCATTCTTTAAGCTTTTTTCATCATTTGGGGTGGTCGGAAACTCCAAAAAAAAGTAAAGTTTTTTAAATATATAAGTTCATTATATGGGGAGTTGTGTCATGCAAAATCTAGCTGAGAAGATTGGTCTGGCAATACTAGCAGGCGGAGAAGGCAAACGCTTGAAAACAAAAGAGACCAAAGTATTGGTGCCTTTGCTAGGAAAAAAACTATTAGATTTTCCTTTAATGACTGCCAAAAATTTTGTGCAAGAAAATAAGGCACAGGCTTTTGTCGGTGTTGTAACGGGCAAGTTTCATGAGGATATTTTGAGGCACTTGCAAAAAGAAAATTTAGATTTTCCTTGGCAATGTGTAGAACAGAAAGAGCCTAAAGGCACAGCCGATGCTCTTAAAACTTTTTTTTCCTTATCAGAAGCGCAGAAGACAGATTACACCTTTGTCTTATGTGGAGATACTCCTCTTATTACTGAATCACATTTGAAAACGCTTTGGGAGCATTTACAAAAAAATTCTTCTTTGCAAGGAGTAGTTGCAAGTTTTCATCTTGCAAACCCTACAGGTTATGGCCGTATAAAGCGTGCAGAAAAAGTAGGCTTTCATATTGTGGAAGAAAAAGAAGCTTCTTTAGAAGAGAAAAAAATTAAAGAAGTTAATTCAGGTCTTTACCTTTTACGTACCTCTTTTC
>JAGOVR010000027.1 GCA_018060635.1 Bacteriovoracaceae bacterium | reverse complement strand
CTTAAAATTCCTCCAAAAAAAAGGGCTAATAAAAACCAAAGCCCCTGCTGCCAATAAAGACCTGCCATATTCGGATCAGGCTCTGCATGAGTGGCTGAATATAAATTAAGAATACCTATTAAAAAAATAGCCATGACAAGTCCGAAGAGACTGTAGTCACGTCTTTTTACATTTTCAAAATCTAGTAAGCTCAATCTGGCTCCTCTTCTGTTGCCGATTTTACAGGAATAATAATTTTCTTTTCACCTTTTTTTTGAATAGCCTCAGGTGCGTACTTTTCTAAGTATTTTTTAACAACTCTTGCCACCACTGGAGCGGCGGCGGAAGCTCCATGACAACCATGTTCTACTAAAGAAGCCACCACAATACGGGGTTTATCATAAGGAGCATAACCTACAAAAAAGCCGTGATTTCTAAAACGATATTCATTATTTTCACAACGATCAAAAAGTTTTTTAGCCGCTACTGTAATCACTTGGACGGTTCCCGTTTTTCCCGAGATATCCAGTCCTTGTCTGGCCAGAGAATAACCTGTTCCCCCTGGGACATTAACAACCTCATGCAGTGCTTTTTTTACAACTCTTAAAGTTTCAGGATTAAAATTATTTTTACGAATAAGCTCTGGTTCAAATTTTTTTAAAAGTTTTCCATCAGGGGAATAAACGGAATCTACCAAATAAGGACGATACAGAGAGCCCCCATTTGCCACCGCACCATAGGCCATGGCCATCTGAATAGATGTCACTAAAATATAGGATTGTCCAATAGCGCAAGAAAGGGTATCTCCTGCCTGCCAATCAAATCCATCTCTTTTTCTTTTCCATTCTTTATCAGGAATAAGTCCAGAAACTTCTCGTGAAAGACCAATGCCTGTTTTTGTTCCTAAACCCAGAGCTTTGGCATATTTTGCAATAAGATCAATATCTAAACGCAGTCCTAATTTATAAAAGAAAATATTGCAGGATTCACGAATAGCACGATAAATATTAACTGCGCCATGTCCATGTTTTCTCCAGCAATGATAATCACGAGATCCCATGCGCATACTGCCAGTACAATGAACTGTGGTTTCTTCATCAATAAGACCTTCTTCTAGTCCTGCAATGGCTGTAAACATCTTGAAAGTAGATCCAGGAGAATAATGATCTTGAATAGTACGATCACGAAAAGGTTTTTCTTTATTGGTAATGAGATAATTCCAATATTCTGGAGTCATTTCTTTACTAAAATAAGAAGGATCAAAAGAAGGGCGTGACACCATGGCCAGTACTTGTCCTGTATTCACGTCTAAAGCGATAAGACTTCCTACTTTTCCTTCTAAAGCTTGAGCGGCTTCTTTTTGCAAATCCCGATCTATAGTTAAATGCAGGTTATTCCCTGGGGTGACAGGTTCGTTCTCTGCTCCACGAAAAAGATTATCTGTATTAATATATTTTCTCTTTATACCTCTCGCATTTACTTCTACAAACTCTACCCCATCTTTTCCTCGTAAATCTTTATCAAAAGATTGTTCAATGCCTGACTGACCAATATAATTTCCCATATTATATTGAATCCCATCTCTCTTTCTGAGTGCAATAATTTGATCTTCTGATATTTCTGAAATGTAACCTAAAGCATGGGCCCCAATATCACCATCCATATACTCACGGCTCGTAAACATATCAATGCCAATGCCAGGATAATCCACTCCTTCCGTTTCAATCAAAGCAATTTCTTGTTCTGAAATATTTTTCTTAATCACAATAGGTTTATAACGAGCATAGCCTGCAAATTTATTAACTCGCATTTCTATGTCTTTCTCCGAAAGACCTAACATACTAGCTAAACGCTTATACGTTCCTTGCTTATCTTTAACATATTGCGGAGTCAAAATAGCATCAAAACGCGGAATATTACTTACGATAATTTCTCCTGTACGATCTCTTAATAAACCACGAGGGGCCCTAATAATTTCTCGTCTTAATCGATTTTGTAAAGAGTAACTATAAAGAACATCTCCTTGGTAAACTTGTAGATACCAAAGTCTCGCAAAAATAAAACCAAAGGCAATCAGGATAAACTTCTGAATAGTTTGTCCTCTTTGCCTATGGAGTTTGACTAATTCATCTTCGTTAAACATCGTTTCCCATATGTGTTTCTTCTAAAGAAGAACTCTTCCAAATTTTATTTAAAAAGTTAAAAAATACAGGGGATAAAAGAGAAACAAAAAAACTTCCTGGTAAAAAAACAAAAAAGCCATGCCAAAAAGAACCTTTACTAATGCCTTGAATCCACAAAATGGTCCCCATAAAGAGATACCATATAATTTGAAAAATTTGATTGATAATAATAACTGTCACTCTATTTTCAGTATTCACCACATCTTTAACAATCATCAGAAGAAAAGATAATAAAACTCCCACTAACGTACCATAGGCCCAGCCATCTAAGGTAAAGGCATTATGAAAAAATTGAATAACAAAAATAAGAATAGGAAGCCATGGTGTCTTAAGTTGCAAACACAAAAAAATAATAATAACAACGTTGAATTGCATAGTATGCGTAGAAAGTACATTTCCTATGGTAAACATACTGAGAATAAAATTAATACTTACCAACAAGAAAAGAGTAATCATCAAAGGAAGTAACATTTTTTTAAATCTATAATCCATTTTCATAAGCCTTATCTAGAGTTAACTGATCTATGTCTATATTTTCTTTTAAAGGAGAAAGGATTAAAACCTCTTCTAATTTTGAAAAATTAACATGAGGCTTTACCAATATAGACTGGGTAATTCCGTGCATACTACGCTCTACTTTAGAAACAACGCCAATAGGAATATCCTTAGGATAAAGACGACTAAGTCCTGCTGTAAAAACCTCTTCTCCTATTTCAATGATTTCATCATTAGAAACATATTTTACAGAACATAAATGTTTAGACGAACCTTCGAGAATGCCATGAATTCGGCTCTTCAAAAGTAAAATATCTACCTTGCTACCTGAATTAAGAATAGTGACCACATCAGCAAAATGCTGTGAAACGAGTGAAACATATCCCACCAATCCCTTATCTGTTACAACTATCTGTTTTTTCTTAATGCCACTTAAACTCCCTTTATCTATACGAATAATGCGAAAATCAGCAGAGATATTCCATGCAATCACTCGTGCCATAATTTTTTTATATTCTTGTACGGGAGTATAACTGAGAAGCTGTTTGAGTCTTTGATTTTCACTACTCACTTCATTTAAATTAGAAAGAGAACCTTGCAATACATTGATATATTGTTTCAGTTGCCTATTTTCTTCAATCGTATTGGCAATAAAAACATAATTTTGAAATCGATTAGCGATAGACTGCTTTGACGAAATAAGTGCGCTCTGAATAGGTGACACTATTTCCATCAGAAGAATTTTAAAAAGTGGCTGAGCTTGTTTTGAATGTCCCTGCTCCAAAGATGTATCGGGAAGCATGGGATAACGAAAAATATGGTAAAGACAAATAGCCAAAACTAAAGCATTTGTGATAATCTTTGCCCACAGAGATTGGGAGAAGCTAATTTTAAGCATATTTACCTTTTAACTTGGTCATAAATCTTTAGAGAATTCTAACTATAATTGACACCAGAGGTAAATCTTCATTTCTCTTTTATCTTAATAAAAAAATGACGCTGCGGAGGGTAAAATGGGAACATCTAGCAATAAAAATTTTGTACAAAAAAGCTCTTCTCTTATTCTACTTACTATTGTGGGAGTGTTGGTTTTAAGTTTCGTGCTCTCAGGTCTCTTTGGTGATCGCTTAGGAATGCCTGGACAAAGTAACTCTGTAGCGACTGTAGATGGTGTTTCTATCAGCGTTGAAGAATATCAAAAATCGCTACAATCTATGCTTAAAATGTATGGTGCTGAAAGAGAGTTAACCTCTAAAGAAATGGAAGCATTGCACCTTAAAGAAATTATTCTAAATGGGTTGATCCAACAAAAAATTATTTCTAATTTTATGAATAAAATGAATGTAGTTATTTCTAAAAAAGAAATTAAAAATGAAATAAGAAAGCTTCCTTATTTTCAAAAAGAGGGGAAATTTGATCTAGGGCTTTATCGACAACTAGGGAAAAATACGAGTTTGCTAGAAAAACAAGTTATTGATTACTTAAAAAAGAGGCAAGCTGAGACGCTCTTACAAAGTCTTATTGTCTCTAAGAACTACTTAAATGAAATCAATGAACTCAAAAATAAAAAGATAAAAATTGATATAGCACGCATCCCTCTCAAAAGTTTTGAATCTCCTGTCTTAAAAGAAAAATCTATTGATTCGCACGTCAAAGACTTAGAACTCCACATAAAATCATTTTCAAAGTTAGAATCACTTAAGCAAAAATATAACATGACTCTTATGCAAAATAAGATCGTAAACCCCCTTTCCAATTCCGCTGATTTTTTGAGTTTTACAGCATCAGAAATTGCACAGCTATTTAAAGAAAAAAACAAACAGGTCTTTGTTTTTAGAGATGCTAGTTTTGTAACTCTGGTAAATGTAAAATCCCGAGAAACTAAAAGTGAGACGAATACCAGCGAGAAAGTTCAACTAGAGGTACAGCAAATAAATTCTCTTTTCCAAAAAGAATTCATGAGTGCTCTTCAAAAGAAAGCTAAAATAAAAGTTTCTAACAACATTATGTAAAGAAATGGCAGATAAAAAAATTCGTTACTCTCAAAATATAGCTGGAAATTATTATGTCGATGAGCAATGCATTGCTTGCGATGCTTGTGTTGTCGAGGCCCCTGATTTTTTTGCTATGAATGACGAAAAAGGACACGCTTTTGTAAAAAAACAACCACTCAAGGCAGTTGATATTACACTTTGCGAATCTGCTTTGAGTATTTGTCCTGTGTCTGCGATAGGTAATGATGGGGATAAAACTGGTGGTACTTCTTCATAATTTGAGAGTGAATATTTTGTAGGTCTTCTAACGATAGACTATTATTCATTCTTATCCAGCCTAAAATTCTTTTTTGACGAAGCTCATCAAATAAGTAAAGCCAATCGTCTCGTTCATCGGAACCGAGAGGAGAAAATAAAATAGAAAGCTCTTCATCTGTCAGCTCTTTTAAAAAAGAAAGATTCTTTTTTCCTGCTAGAAGCTTTTGGCAAAGCTGTGCATATAGATCTTGAAAACTATAAGATTTATTATCCACATTAGTATTAATTTTATAAAGAGAACTTAAAATTTGAGTTTGTTCTTCCTGAGAATATGTTTGAAACCAATCTAGACGTTCTGGCGAATCTAAAAAAAGCATCTCTAATGCGATAGGAACTGCATTAAAAGTTTCTTTCTTAGGAGCTTCTTTTTTCTTGAGAGGTAATAAAACACCTAAGTCATGGGTATATGTTTTGATCTGAGACTTAAGTTTTAAAGCTTTCTGCGAAAAAAAACGAAAACATAAAAAAAGAGCACAAACAAAAACTGAAATGGCACAAAAGAGAATACCTTTTCTTACTATCTTCTCTTGTGATTTTTGGTCTACCGAAGAAGTAAAAGCAGGTCTTGATTTTGTGACTCTTAACTGAAAGGAATCCCCTCTTTCTTCACTTAAATTTAATTCTTTAAAAATAGTTTCTTTGACTTGATAAGCGTCAACATCTTTATGAGAAGTAAGTAAAGAGACATCCAAAATAACGGGCTCTTTTTCTAAGCCAAAAGAAGTTTTTACACTTACTAAAAAATCTTTATCTGGATATTTTTTTTGAACCATATCTCTAATTTTTTCTATCCAATAGTTTTCAGCATGAATTGATACTGGAATATCTTGCATAATACTAGCTTGCTTACCTAGATGATCTAAAATAATAACATCTTGTGGTCGCATAGCTTCCACTGCATTACTAACTAAAAAAGAAATTGTTTTAAGTTCTTGTTTGGATATTTGTTTAAGTGCTTTTTCTTTAAACTGAACTGTCGCCATCATTAAATCAGCATTAAAATCATCGCTATGGTCTATGCGGCTAGAATAAGAAACTCTTATAGGTGTTTTTAAATAAGCATAAAGTGTTTTCTCTATCTCTAAAGATTGTGACTCTAAATAATTAATTTTTTCATTTAAATTTGCGTAGAGAACATCTGCACTTCCATAACTTACAGCCGAAGAAAAAAAGTATTCTTTCATGGCCAAATCTATTCTCACCTGATGAACTTTATCTTCTGCAATTTGTACTAATCCTTGATTTCCAGATGCTTTATAAGATATTTTATTTTTATCTAAGTATTTTGTAACTTGCAGAAAATCTTCTGAACTTAGACTTGAATATAATGCCACAAACTTTTGTTGAGAAAAAAAATAAACGAGTCCCATCAAACTAAGTAACGCAAAAAAAATAATATATTTATAGTAAACTAACAATCGTTTCATTTTTAATCCTAAGTGCCCTAAAAATATTAGGGCACTTTTCATTAAATAACCTAGCGTAAATTAATAAAATAAGAATGTCCTGTAACACGATATTCATTAATTTTATTACGAAGTGTTCTTATAGAGACACCCAAAATCTTAGCCGCTTGAGTTCTATTTTCAGAAGTAAACATTAACGCTTTCTGAATCAGTAAAACCTCTGCATCTCGAAGAGACATGAGTTTAATATTATCGCCACTAGCATAAGATGAGTTTTCTACCTTCTTATGAGAAGTAGTCTCTGGCGTTTTTGTAAGTGCATTGTCCTGTCTTGCTGAAAAACAACCTTCTACGTACTCCTTAAGTTCTCGTACATTACAAGCCCAATATTCTTGTTTAAAAGATTCTAACATATCACTAGGAACTTGTGGTTTTTGTACTGAATTTTTCTGAGACAATTCCGTTACAAAACAATCGACCAATGTATTAATATCATCTTTACGTTCGCGTAGCGCTGGAACATGAATAAATGTTGCAGAGAAAAAACTATAAAGAACGCGAGAAAAAGTTCCTGCACCAACATATTTTGATAAATTTTTAGTAGTTGTTGCAATAACTCTTAAATCAATATCGTAATCAGGAAGTTCTTGAATAATTGTATAAATTCTATTTTGAAATGACTCTTCTAAATCCTCAATATGCGAAAGAACAACTGTACCGCCATTAGCTCTCTCAAAAACCCCTTTATGAAACTTTCCAGTACTCTCATCTCTATAGCCTAGAATATTATTTCTAACATCTTGATGAGAGCCTGAGCAATCTATAACCATAAAAGGCTTATCTTTTCTGGCAGACTTACTATGAATATGGAAGGCTAAACTTCTTTTTCCAGTTCCTTGCTCTCCTGTAATAAGAAAAGGAGCTTTAGAACAAGCAAGGCTCTCTGCTACTTTCAATACATCTAAAAAAAGGGGATTGTTTCCTACAAAAGAAAATTCTCTCTGATTCATACTGACCTCCTTGTCATTTTTTGTGAGAGTTAAAGATTTTCTATCTTTAAGGTAAGAAGCTTTAAATTGGCTTCTTCTCTCACATCATCAGGAACTTCCGTGTTCCCAACGAGTCTGGTTAAAATTTCCGCCCCTTCTTTTTTTCTCTCACTTTCTATGAGAGAACGTCCGAGAAGGTACGTTACACGACTAGTATAACGTGAATTTTCAAAATTTGCTCTATATTTTAAAATAATTTTTTCAAAGTTTTCATCTTGTTTTTTTTCTTGAGCATAATTTTCAATTAATAAGTAATGTAATTCTTCTAAATGCTTGGAATGAGAGTAAAGACATAAGGGAGTAGTCACCTTTCTAAATTTTTCATACTTCTGCTGGTGATAAAGTGACACCGAGTAAAAAATACCAACCTGAATACGATCTTCTTTAGATAATCGCTTTAAAGTATCTTTCTGATTTAGTGTCTTTTCTAAAAAACTTTCTGCTTGAGCATAATTTCTTTCCTGAAAATAAAGCAAAGCTTCATAATAATTAATGAGCTCTGAAGAAACTGCTATCTTTTTCATTTGTAATAAAACTTTTTTGGCAGAAAATAAATCTTGAGCCCCAAGAGCTTTTCTTATCTCTATTTCAAAAGGGATTAAAGACTCTTGAGCTTTGAAAAAAGATGTAGGAAATTCTACCCATCTATCACTCTCATGCCAGTGAGTAAATTGAGAGAGCTTGCTTTGTTCAAAATGAGCTTTTTCAAAATCATTTAGCTTCACATAGGAAAAAAGCAGGTAGTGCTTGAATAGCCAAGAATCTGTAAAAAAATACGTTTTGGATAAATCTACAATTTTTTGAAACTCTCCTTGATTAAAATACATTTGAGCAAGACCTAAGACTGCTGACTTAATATCTTGCTCAAAGATAGGACGACGCTCAGGGGAAATCTTAGAAAAAGGAATAACTTTAGCATACTCAGTCGCTGACTCATATCGTTCTTTACTTAAAAAACTGCGCAGTCTGACTAACCACAACAGCTCTTTTAAATCTGAATTTAAGTTTTTTTTATCTTCTGTGGAAATGTTTAAATAATCATCTGAAAACGCTGGATGAGAACTACGAATAACTTGTAATGATACATTCCGAAGTTTTGCTTCATAGGAAATCTTGATATTAGAATTTCTTGAAAGCTCTGAATAAATCTCTTGGGCCAAAGAATACTGCCCTATTTCATCTTGCTCATAGGTAAGAGCTAAGCGCAACTTAGCTACTGAAGAAAAAGAGTGAGTAGAATAGCTATCTAAAAAATCTTTCCATAAAGGTAAGGCCTGTGAATACTTTTTAAGAGAAAAATAGCTTTCAGCTGTATTAAAAAGAAGAGATGTCTCCCATGGTTTTTGCATAGTATATTTATAACGCTCAAAATTTTCTATCACCCAAGCGTAATCTTTTTGTTGATAATGAGCATAAACTTCAAAAGCAAGTAATTTTTGAAAAGGAATCTGCTCTCGTATGCTTTCTTCACTTAAAAGCGTTAACACCTCTTTATACTTGTCTAGCTTTAACATAGAGGAGATAAGATACATTAATGATTCTTGTTGATCTTCACGGCTAGCATTTCTTTTAGCTTCTTTATAAAAATCTTGAGAAGTTTTAAATAAGTTAACAGAGTCTGAGAGGTTCCAGTAAACCGACATAAGATATAGAAATCCTGCTCGTTTCAAAGTATAGGAATGGCTTTTTTCTATGGCTTGTTTCAGATAAGCCATAGCTGTCTTTTTTATTTCTTCTTTCTCTTGGATATTTTGCTTGATCAGCGCACTAGATTTTAAAAATAAAAAAATATCTTTATGCTGACCATTTTTATATTTTTGTTCAAATGTCACCATAGATCTTTGAACTAAATCCCACTTTTGTTCATAATAAAAACTAATCATGATATTAATATGATCTTGCTCTGAATTTTCTACCGCCAAAAATTTTTTAAAAGGATAAAACTCATCAGGAGAAGAGACCACTGTCTTAGCTGATTCTAAAGGAAAGAGGGCCTCGATCTCACCCATAAAGACCGCACCGTAGGAAAAATCTTTTATTTTTATCGGCTTTTTTTCTGCTGGTTTTTTTTCAGTATGTATGACTGTATTTTTTTGAACAGCTGATTGAATCAAAGAGACAGACTTTTCTTCTTCCAATCCACCCCAAAAATCCATGATAAGTTCATTAGAGTTCTTTTTATAGAAATCAAACATCTCTATATTATTATCCACAAAAGCTATTTTGATGGTGTCATTGTTAAGTTTGACTTCTGTTTGATCAAAATATCGCTTAGAAAGTTTAATCTTTGAAATTTCTTGATAAATTTGCTGAGCTTTTTGAGTGTCTTGAATTTTAATATTAAGAACCTTGCCCTCTCTCTCTATTTGCACTAAATCTTCTGCCACTTGAATACTTAATCGATAATGGCTTACAAGATCTTTAACTGACACTGTTTCCGCTAATAATGCCGACGAAAAAAGACCCCCTATAGAAAGAAGGATAAAGCTAAAAAATCCCTTTAAAGGAGAGGGAAACATCCTGTTTCTTGTTTTCAAAATTTATCTTTCCTTAGAATAATCTTGGTTAACCTTTATTCTAAACAGTTTTGAGCAAAAAAAAAGAAGAAATTTGAGAATTTTCAGGTATGATTGGTTTCGATCCTTAACCTTACTAACCCAATTTAGTCTTCTATGAAACTGACTTCTCTTTTACTTGCGACTTTTCTTACAGCTTGTTCTGCTTTAGTGCCTACTCCTAAGGGTCCTCCCCCTAGTAGGGCCTATCAAGCACTGCCTGTAGAAAACTGGCAAGCTATCCCTCATGAAAAAGCTGATTTTAGCTTTATAAATACCCTGACAGGTTCTGTTATTTTAGCTTCTAGTGCTTGCCAAAAATACAGTAATTCCAATTTAAAACAATTACAAAGTGACATCCTTAAGGGGCTCGACGATAGATCTTTAGAAAAAACACAAGAAATTTTTTACCAAGAAAGAAAAGCTCTCGACTCTTGGGTAAAAGGAAGCGTTGATGGTGTCCCTTCTTTTGTGCATATTTTAAGCCATCACCGTGATCATTGTTTTTATGACTTTGCTCTCATTATGACTCACAAAAAAAACAACGAAGATGAAGAAGCTTTTCAAAAGTTTTTAGGACAAATTAAATTTGAAAAGGAACAAAAGTGAAACTTGGCTTTAAAAAAAAGCTTTTGTCTTCTTTAGAAGTCATAGGAGAAATCGCTCTACTTTCTAAAGAAACGTTTAAAGCTATTTTTACACGCCCTTTTTATTTTCATCGTTTAGTAGAACAATTTTGTATTTTAGGTATTAACTCCATTCCTATTACCATTGTCATTGGACTCGTGGCGGGTCTTGTAATGGCCTTAGAATTTGGATTTGGTCTGGCCAAGTTTGGAGGAACACTTTATGTCCCTGGAGTTGTCTCTCTTTCTATTACTCGTGAAATAGCTCCTGTTTTTACATCCCTCCTTTTAGCGGGCCGCATTGGCTCAGGAATTACCGCAGAAATTGGGGCCATGAATGTCAGTCAACAAATTGATGCCATCAGGGCTTTAGGAACATCTCCTATTAGAGTTTTAGTTGTTCCCAGACTTTTGGCTACATTAATTGCTTTACCTCTCTTAACTATTTTAGCAGATACCATGGGGCTGATTGGAAGTTTTTTTATCTCTAAATACGAATTTAATATGACGCTTGGTTTCTATATTAATAAAGTATTAAATCATTTAAACTACAATGATTTTTTTTCGGGCCTTCTAAAAACATTTTTCTTTGCTTTTATTATTACAACTGTGGCTTGTTACAAAGGACTTAATACTAAACAAGGAACGAAAGGAGTAGGTGATTCTGCCACTTGGGTAGTTGTGAACAGCTCTATTGCTATTCTTGTTTGTGATTTTTTTCTGACAAAACTTTTTGTGGTAATAATGAATTAAAATATGAAAACAGATCAAAAAATTTTAGAAGTTAAAGAAGTGCACAAATCATTTGATGAAAATTATATTCATCGTGGCATTAGCTTTGATCTGTATAAAGGAGAAACTCTAGGACTTCTGGGAAATTCTGGTTCGGGAAAATCAGTTCTTCTTCGTAGTCTTATAGGTCTGGAGCAAATTCAACAAGGCTCTATTTTTTTTCATGAAAAACGTATTGATCAAATGACTGAAGATGAGTATCTGCCCTTGAGAACAAAAATTTCTTACTCTTTTCAGTACGGGGCCCTCTTTGACTCCATCAGTGTTTTTGAAAATATGGCTTATCCACTCTACGAACATACTAAATTAAGTGATGAGGAAGTAGCGCAAAAAGTTTATTCCTACTTAGATTTGATTGACTTGAAAGGTAAAGGCGATCTCATGCCTTCAGAGCTTTCAGGAGGAATGCAAAAAAGAGTTGGTCTTGCTCGTTCTGTTATTTTAGGTCCTGAAATTGTTCTTTATGATGAACCAACGGCAGGACTTGATCCTAATAATACACGCAATATTTTAAAAGTTATGAGTTCTTTTAAAGAACAGCAAATGTCATCTATCTTTGTCACACATGATATCCCTTCGGCTTTAGAGATCTGTGACCGTATTCTAATTATTAGGGAAGGAAAAATTGGCTTCAATGACACCCCTCAGAAACTGATGGATTCCAAAGACCCTTTTCTCACTAGCTTTTTTGAACATGAACATTTACTTTCTAAAATGAGGAACTAGATATGCAAGACAAAAAGAAAAAAAATCTTTTACGTACAGGTATTTTTGCTACTTTTATTTTAGCCTTACTCGGAACCTATATCTTTATGTTAGGTTCTCGAAAAGCTGTTTTTGAATCTAAATTTATCTTAAAAGCTCATGTTAAAAATTCAGAAAGTTTAAAAGCGGGCGCCATGGTTTTACTAAAAGGAATGAATGTGGGAAGTGTGCGCTCCATTGATTTCCTCTCTTTAGATGAGATTGAAATTATTTTTACGGTAAAAGATTCCTTTAAGCCTTGGATCAAAAAAGACAGTACCGTGGCCCTTAAAACTCAAGGGCTCTTAGGGGATACCTATATGGAAATATCTGGTGGAACAGAAACCTCTGCTTCTGCTGAAAATAATGACCTGATTGCCAATGAAACAACACTTGGAATTAAAGATGTCTTGAGTAAAGGTGAAAATATAATGGTGGTACTTAACCGTGTCCTCGAAAAAACAGATCATCTTCTAACCCAGATGACAGCCAATAATTCGATTCAAAAATCTTTTGCCGAAATTGCCAGCTTTTCTCAAAACCTTAATAAGATGGGGCAAGAGATGAATACAGCTACCAAATCTTTAAACAAAGTTATTTCTCGCATTGAAGAAGGCCCAGGCACTCTGCACGCTCTTATCTATGATGAAAGTGTCTATGAAGATCTAAAAATTATATTGGGTGGGGCAGAAAGAAATCAAATGCTTAAATATTTTGTCAGGGAATCCATTAAGAAAGCTAAGGATTAATTTGATCTATTTTTCTTTCTAAAAATATAAGCCCCATCTGGAATTAATTTATCTTCCTCTTCTAAGAAAATCCCATTCTGAATTAGAAACTCCTCATAGGAATTATAAAAAGAAGAATTTTGAGCAAAATAAGAAGCAGGAGTTAATTCTTGCCCTAAAATTTTATCAAAAAGAATATTGCTTTCATTTTTAAAAGTATGTTCAAAAATAATACCTAAAGTTTTATGATCGATATTAAGAAATTTTTTAGGTTTACAAGCGCAGAAATTAATCCCCTCTATACAGCCCCCTTCAAATCCTTCTTCAATTTTGATATTGTGTCCTAAATATCTTATTTCATAATGAAGATGAGGCCCTGTTGAATGGCCTGTACTTCCTACGTATCCAATCAGATCTCCAGCTTTAACTACAGAGTAGTTTGTTTGCATAGCGGTCTTATTCTCCAGTTCACTCTCTAAAAAAATATCATCTTCTGCATCCATGTCTACAAATTCTGGAGAAGCTTGTCCTGAGTTTTCACTGGAAAGTAGCAGAGAAGTTAACTTATCATTAAAGGCACTAAGATGAGCATAGACGATTCTTATAGCATCTCTGGTTTCTAAAATAATTACATTTCCATAACCTTTAATCTGGCCCTTAAAAAATACAATACTATCAAGTGATGCATATAAAGGAGTCCCCGTAGATGCTGAAACATCTAAACCTTTATGTAACCTAACTTTTGTTCCAGACACGGGATCTCTTCTTTGAAAAAGAGAAACAGAAGAAATACGATTATCTGACCCTTTCAAAGGGCATACATAAGGAGATGTTTTTTCTATTTTAATATTTTCTTGTTTTAATTCTGAAGGAGAAAGTTTTAACAGGTAATCATTCTCATCTAAGTATAAATCCAAATCAGTACGAAAAGGTACGCTTGCCCCAAAGGGAACTTGAATGGGCTCAAAGCGTGAAGCATTTAGAGTAAAAATCAGGGCTGTCTTTGCTTTTTCCAAACTAGAAAAACTAAGCTTATAACTTGTATTATTATAGTCTTCCTTACTCATAGTAAGAGGCTTCCCCCAATCTGATCCTTGTATCTCAGAAGCTGTGACAGCTAATTTTTTATGCACAACACCCCGTGGAGCTTCTTCTAAGGCATTTGCCTCTAAAGAAACAGAGAGAGACTCTTCACTGGAAAGATTTTGAGCTTGCGCTATGGATGTAAACAGAAAAAGAAAAAAAATATTTTTCATAATGTACTTTATACAAGCAAATTAAAAGCCAATACGACCAATGTTTTTACAAAGAGTTATCTCTAAGTTTGTAGCTAGAAACTACCCGATAGGCTAAAAAATGTACAGCTACGGAAGACATTCCAAAAGGAATATGAGACTCACATAATACTAATTAAGAGGAGTTTCTTGAAAATAATGTAAGTTTTTCTTCTTCATTTTCTCAATAAGAGTGGTGCGGTTCAGTTGCAAAAGTTTAGAAGCTTGATACTTATTTCCATTACAGCGCTCCAGTGCCTGCATGATGAGATTATCTTCAATTTGATTGAGAAGATTTTTAAGATCAGTACCTTCGGCAGGAAGTTCAAAATAAGGTTTTGCTAGTTCAAAACCCTGATGAAGGAAAGGTAAATCTTGCACCTTCACAG
>JAGOVR010000131.1 GCA_018060635.1 Bacteriovoracaceae bacterium | reverse complement strand
GGCCGAAATGGATGAACATGCTGAAGGAGTGAATTGGAATGAAATTGATGTGGACTTTCATGATACAGGGAGGTCACGGGATATTGTTTTTAAAGAGATAAGAGAGAAGATAAAAATTGTCTGGCCAGACGTTTTTGTGAATGTAGGACAGCCTATCTCTCATCGTTTGGATCATATGCTCTCTGGTGTGAGGGCACAAATTGCTCTTAAAATTTTTGGACCAGATATTGTGGAATTGCGCCGATTAGGAGGAGAAATTTATCAGAGGATCAAAGATATTCCAGGAATTACTGACTTGCAGGTTGAACCACTGGTACAGATTCCACAACTTAAAATTTTTATTGATAAGGAAGAGGTGAAAAGGGCACGAATGAGTGCAGGAACTATGGCTAATGATTTAGAGGCCCTGCTTAATGGATATGAAGTAGGACAGATCATCGAAGGGCAAAAAATCTTTAGTATTTTTTTGCGCTTGGATGATCGTGCGAGATCAAATCTTGAAACTATTGAAAATATGGGTCTCACTATTCTCCCTAGTGGAGACAGAGTTCAAGTCAAAGACCTTGCTAATGTTTATAAAGGCAATGGACCTAATATGATTAATAGAGAAGGTTTGCAAAGGCGTTTAGTGGTTTCCGCTAATTCATCGGGTGTAGATCTTAATATTTTGGTAAATGCCATTCAAAAAGCCTCTAAAGAAATTGATTTTCCTGAAGGTTACTATATGCAAATAGGAGGGCAGTTTGAAAGTCAGCTCAAATCCTCACAGAGAATGATTTGGCTGGGTCTTATTTCTCTTGCTATTATTTTTCTGGTGCTTTTCTTCCATTTTAATTCTGCTGTTCTTTCTTTGCAAATTATGCTCAATGTTCCTTTGGCTCTTATTGGAAGTGTTATTGCCATTTATCTTACAGAAAAATCTTTTTCACTTGCATCTCTTATCGCTTTTGTCACTTTATGTGGAATTGCTTCACGCAACGGTATTATGATGATTTCCCATTATCTTCATCTCATGAGTGAAGAAGGGGAAGCTTTTGGAAAAGAAATGATTATTCGTGGAACACTTGAACGATTAGTTCCTGTGCTCATGACCGCACTCACTGCTATGTTAGCTTTATCTCCACTTCTCTTTGCCAAAGGAGAGCCAGGAAAAGAAATTCTTTATCCTGTAGCGGTGGTTATTGTGGGAGGACTTTTTACTTCCACTCTTCTAGACTTATTAGTAACGCCTGCCATTTTTTATTTATGTGGGGAAAAAGCATCTAAGAAAACTATGGAAAAATATAAACGCTTACAAACTGAGGAGATTTAAGATGAAGAAGCTATGGGCTACGTTTTTTGTAATCCTTGCAATAAGTTCTTTTGCTCACGAAGGCGGCCATGGTGAGTTAGTGGAAGGAGGAAAGTTTGGAGGAGTCACTTCGCCCGTCGTAGATAACGGCCAAGCAGGAATAGGGAATAAGGCAACTTTTCTTTATAAAGCAGAATTGGTACGGGCGGAAGATGGTAAATTAAGTTTGTACATTTTTGATAATAAAATGAACTTACAGAATCTTTCTGTCTTTGCAGATAAGATTGAGGCTAAATTAGAAGTGAAGAAAAAAGGGAAGTTTCGCTATGTAGGAAATTTTAATCTGAAAAAGAATAAAAATCATTTTGTGGGAAAACTTCCTCAGGTTGATTATAAGCCGTTTAATATAGATTTTTTTCTAATGAAAGGAACGCAGAAATTATTTATAGGATTTTCTAATTTAGATTAAGGAGCTGAGCATGAAAATAATTTTTTTGATATTTCTCTCTTTTTCTCCTTTAACTTTACTAGCGCAAAAAGTGGTGGGATTTGATGACTTGAAAGAAATCCTGATTAAATCAAATCAGGAATTTAAAGGGGCCCAGCTTAATCAAAGTTCAGCAGAGGTAAAAAAAGGGGCACTCACCAGATCCTTTTTGCCAAAACTTAATTTGGAAGCGGGCAGAGAGCAATTCACCACAGGGCCTTATCAAAACTTATCTCAACCTTTTGGATAAGCCACTGTTTCTATGAATCTTTATAATGGAGGTAAGGATAATCTAAGAAATGACATTATTGGTTCGGAAATCAATCTAGCTAAATCACAAAGTGATATTACAAAGATTAATCTTCTCAGCGATGTAAGATCTCATTATTGGAATTCTGTTTATCAAAATGAAGTTACAGAAATTTTAAACTTGGCCCTTTCCTCCAATGATAAAAATCTCACAGCTGCTAAAAAAAAGATCCGAGCGGGACTCTCTACTTCCACTGATGCACTAGATTTTGAACAATTTAAGTTACAAGTTATGCAACTTTTTGAAAGATCAAAAGTGACAGCCGAAAACCTTAAGGCCAAACTTCAGGCCACTCTAGGATTAGAAATATCTGATTTACAGCTTAAGGATCAAAGTGTTCCTCATTTACATCATGATGTTCTGTTAGCAACAGATCTCAAACTTGATCAGCATCGGGAAATTCAGTTACTTGAAGCGGAAAAAAGCCGTTTAAAAAATGAACAAAAAATTCAAAAAAGATGGTGGACACCTGAACTTAATTTATATAGTTCCTTTGCTCATTTTACTCAGAAGGAGCGGGATTATCCTTCTAAAGCAGATCGGGATGACAAAACTGTAGGTCTTGTTTTAAAAATGAATCTTTTTGATGGAGGAGAGGCCTATAATCAAGCAAAGTCATCTGCTCTTAAAACCCAAGGACTAGAATATTACCAAGAGCAAAAAAGAAAGGAATTACAGGTCACTTTTGAAAATGCCAAAAGAACACTTAAGCTTACGCATGATCTGGTACACTTTGCGGAGGAGAACGTTTCTAAAACGCAGACCTATCTCAATAGGATTTTGGATGAATACCAAAGAGGGATTAAAAACTCTCCTGATGTGTTGCAAGCGTCTTCCAGATTAGTTGAATCAAAGATTAAGTTTGCTGAATTAAGAAGAGATTATCAACTTGCGAGAGTTGAATGTTTAAGTGTTTTAGGTGAGTAAAACAGCTGATTAACAAGTGAGAGCGTAACGTTATGAAAGAATTCTCTTAAAAACCAAAAGCAAAATGAATACCAAACATCAGATGCTGATCCACCTTGGCATATGAATATTCCACAATAGGGCCTAGGTGATAATTCCCTATTTCAAATTCGTAAAGAAATTCAAAGTGGGAAGAGAAATATTTTTCCCATTTACTATTCTCTTTAAAAAATAAGATACCAGGTGAGTAGCTGGCACTAAATCCCTGAGAGATTTGATAATTAAAAACGGCTGAGGTATTAATATGAGCATGCTCATCAAAGATATTTTCTAATCCAAACCCGATTTTTAAACGTTTAATACTCTCCATAGATCTTAAAAGGTGGGCGTGAATACCCCAGCTTACCTCATCTTCGTTTAAAATAGGAACAACTCCTAATGCTGTTCCAAATTCCCATTTTTTATGTTCATGATGGTGAAAGTCTAAATTGGTTGTTTTGGTTTCTTGGGCTATAGCTTGGGCCACAACAAGATAAGGGACAAAAAAAAATATCAGATTTTTAAAAAATTTCATACTGAATAGTAAATAATCTTTTTGAAAAAAACAACCTATCATAAGGAGGAGTCTAGAGGGCATCCCATAAACTAATTTTTTAAAGTTTTGTAATGGTAGGTAAAGTATAGTAGAAATATGCCAATCATTTAGAAAGGGGGGATATATGAATTATGTGGGTGGCTTTGAAGTTTTAGTTCAGGCAAAAAAGAAGAAGTCTTAGTATGTCAGAAAAAACCTTAGGCATAAAATTTAGACGAATTGGTTTAAAGAGCCCCATGGTCCGAGATATTTATTATTGGGTATTGCGAG
>JAGOVR010000130.1 GCA_018060635.1 Bacteriovoracaceae bacterium | reverse complement strand
ATTCAGACATTCTAAAAAAGTTTCATGCCCCCTCTACTCATCCTTCCTCTTTTTTGGTTAGCTTTGAAGGGTTAGAAGGAGCTGGGAAAAGTTTACAAATTTTAAACTTTAAAGAATTTTTAGAAAAACAGGGTTGGGAAGTTCTTTTGGTACGCGAACCAGGGGGAACACTTTTTGGTGAAAAGATCCGAGAGGCCATTTTGCAAAGTTCTACGGCACTAACTCCTCTGGCTGAGGCACTAGCTTTTGCCTGTTCTCGTGCTCAACTTTTAAGTGAAAATATTTTACCTTATCTGCAAAAAGAAAAAAGAGTGGTCATTGTGGATCGTTTTATTGACAGCAGTTTGGCCTACCAAGGTATGGGACGCTCACTCAACTTTGAAACTATTTTAAATTTACACTCCTATGCTCCTCTGACAGCACTGCCTCATTTAACTTTTTATCTAGCCATTCCTTGGGAAACCTCTCTTGAGCGCATGAAAACTCGTGGAAAAAACTTAGACTACTTTGAATTGCAAGGTGAAGACTTTTTTAAAAAGGTGTCTGAGGGGTATGATTTAAGTCAGAAACTTTTTCCTGAGAGAATTAAACGAATTCAAGGCACTGATTCTCCAGATCAAGTCTTTAAAGAAATTTGCCATGTATGGGAGCATTTTATTTGTCATGCAAATTGATATCAAAAAAATTCTTCTCCAAAAGTGGTCTGATAAAAAATTAGGACATTTTTATATTCTTAAGTGTTCCACGACTTCTTGGATAGAGGACTTCTTACTGGCGACTAAAGCTTCTCTCACCTCTCCTGATATTTTGTTTTTATCTCCTCCAAAAGATGATGAAAATAAGGAGTATCAAGTAGAAGATTTGACTGTTTTATTTAATTTTCTAAACTTTAAGCCCTTTGAACTTCCCCATCGTTTTATTGTTATTAATAAATCTCATCTCATGGGAAAAAAACTTTGTAATAAACTCTTAAAAAGTTTAGAAGAGCCTCCTGAGAACCTTACTATTTTTTTTCTTTGTCCGAAAACGTGTGATTTTTTAGAAACTATCGAAAGCCGTGCTATTAAAATAAATATTCCAAGCCTTCTTCCACCCTCTGATTCCCTTTTAGAAGAATCCCCTCCTCTTCTTAAAAAAGGCAGTGATGAAAAGTGGGAAGAAGATGTGGTCAATTTTCTCTTAAAAAAAGAATGCCTAAGTTTTGAAGATTTTAAACGCAAAGGAGATATTTTAGAGCAACTGCAAGTTTATGAAACCTCTAAAACCATGCACAATAGTTCTCAGGAACGTATTTTTAGTCTTTTACGCTTTCTTAAAACCTCCTCTGATTGACAGGACTTCATAAAAACTAGATGATTCTTCCTTTACTCTTGTGGGATTATTTTACTTATGACACATGAAGCCAATTCACCTTATTCAGAAGATCATCAATTAGAATACGACGAATCTTTAGAGCATTCTTCTGAAGTCGAAACGGAAACAGAAGAAGAAAAATCACGCTTTACTGAAAATCAAATTTTACGTTTTTCTCGTGTTCGCTTTCCAGGTAATGCAAGATCCTTTGCCTTTCTTATAGGAAAACGGGAATTTACTTATGGGCAAAAAGTAGTGGCTATGAGTGATCGTGGAATGGCAGTAGGATACATTAATTCCTTTCCCTACTCGCTTCCTTTTAATAAAGGAATGCTTCCTATTCGAAGCATTGGAAAAGTTGCCACGAGTGAAGATATTCAAAAAGAAAAAGAATCTTATATAAAGCAAAAAGAAGTTGAAACTATTTGTATGGATCTGATTGAGAAGCATAAGCTTGATATGAACCTTACTCACGTAGAGTTTACTCAATTTGGGAAAAAAGCTGTCTTTTATTTTACGGCCCCTGCTCGCATTGATTTTAGGGAACTGGTAAGAGAGTTGGTGAGTACATTGAAGTTGCGTATTGAGCTTCGTCAGATTTCAGTCAGAGATCGTTCAGCCGCCGTGGGAGGGTTAGGCCCTTGTGGTCGAGAACTTTGCTGTTCTTCTTTTCTTTCCAAGTATGGCAATGTGGGTATTAAGATGGCCAAAAATCAGGACTTAAGTCTTAACTTTACCAAACTTAATGGTATGTGTGGACAGCTTAAATGTTGCTTAAAATATGAAGATGACGTTTATACTGAAAAAAGAAAAAAACTTCCAGAGGAAGATAGCTTTGTTCTTTTAGTGAATGGAGACAAAGGGAAAATTACTAAGTTACATATTCTAAGTGAACAATTTGAAATGATCACTGATCAAGGGTTTTTGCGACGTTACGCTCTTTCACAATTTAATCCAGATTTAAAACTTCAAACTACTTGGAAATTTCCTGATTTTTTTGAAAACGTAGTAAATGAAACAGCGACAATCATTGGACTGACAGAAGAGGAAACAAGGAAAACTAAACTTTTTGAAGAAACCTTAAAAGATATTCCCTCTCAAACTTCTCAGTTTTCTTTAGATGTGATGAATGAGCTATTTCCTGATAACGAAAGTGATAAGGTAAATACCAACTCAAATCCCCTCTAAGTTATGGCCATTAGAATCCTCCATACCTCTGACTGGCATCTTGGCAAAAAACTCTCTAAAGTTGATCGTATTTTTGAACAGAAGCTTTTTTTAAAATGGCTTTTACAAACTATCTTAGAGCAACAAATTGATTATTTGATTATTGCAGGAGACATTTTTGATTCTCCCGGCCCTCCAGACAGCGCAGTGAAAGTATATTTTGATTTTTTAGAAGATTTGCATAAGCATACCTCCTGTCATGCTATCATTATTGCTGGAAATCATGATTCGGGTCGTTTTCTAGATGCGCCTCAAGAAATTTTGCGTTCCAAAAGAATTCATTTGTGGGGACAACTTAAAAATTCTCCAAGTCAACATAGTATGGAACTTTGCTCTAGTGAAAATCCTCAAGAAAAAGTACACCTAGTCGCTCTTCCTTATTTTCGTTTTTATGAGTTATTTCATCTTTTAGGTTCTGATCTCTTGCCTCTGGAGCAGAGTGAAGGATTGGTATTAAATTTATTAGAAAAATTTTTTGAACAAACCAAGAGTACCTCCTCTGAAAATTATTTAGGCCGAATTTTAGTAACACACCATTTATTCGGAAATTTTGAATTGGCAGGGTCAGAACAAGCTCTGTCCCTCTCATCCTCTGATGTCACCTCCATTCCTCCTCAACTTTTAAAGCCTTTTTTTGATTATGTGGCCCTTGGACATATTCATAAAAAGCAAGTGGTCTCAAAAGAAGAGCCTGTAATGATTTATTGTGGCTCTCCTATCCCTATGCGCTTTAGTGAAACTCAAGAAAAAGTTGTCAGCCTTTTAACTTTTGCAAAAGATCAGCAAGAAAAATACTCTCAAAGTTTTCTCCCTATTCCTTGCTTTCGAAAACTTTTCTCTATCCATTGCCACCTAGATACATGGGAATATGAGATTGATAAAATTTTAAGACAATCAGATCTAACTCCTTATGGACTTCCAGCTTTACTAGATATTAGTATTACAATCCCTGCTCCGACTTTTGGCCTTTCAGATAAAGTACGAAAAAAAATTGAAGGCTCAAGTCTGGAATTAGTTTTTTTCTCCACGCCCTTAAATACGATAGAAAAAGAGGACTTAAATTTGTCTTCGGCTCATCTCAATTTAAGTCCTTTGGAGCTTTTTGAAAAATACTACGCTCTTAGCTATCCTGAAAATCCTCAGATTCCTGTGCAGATAAAAGACGATTTTTTAGAGCTTTTACAAAAGAGTCAATCTGATGAAACTCCTGCGAGTGACACGCTATGATGTTTCATAAGCTAACTCTCGATAATATTTGCTCACTTAAAGGATTACATGAACTAAATTTGAC
>JAGOVR010000026.1 GCA_018060635.1 Bacteriovoracaceae bacterium | reverse complement strand
AGTGGTAATAGAGCCAAGAGAAGTTTTTTTAAGAGGGGTAAGATTTAAGCCTAGTTGGTTTTTAGCTAATTCTAAATCAATGTTAGTTTTAAAAAGAGAAGCGTAAGCTGAGAGACGAATAAGGGCCCCTTCTAACTGACCTATATTTACCTGAAAAGAGCGAGCGATAAGTTCAACGACATCTTCATTTAAATGCAGATCTTGTTCTACAGCTTTTTGCTTCAAAATAGATTTTCTTATTTCTAGATTAGGAATTTTGATGTCTAAAATCAGAGCTGAACAAATACGGGATTGAATTCTTTCGTCTAAGCCATGCATATTTTTAGGAGCGTGGTAAGAAGCAATGACCATTTGTTTTTTCTTTTGAAAAAAGTCATCTAAAAGATAATAGAATTCGCTTAAAGTTCCTTTTTTATTTTGTAAATCATGGAGATCATCAAAGAGAAGAACATCAGCACTTGTATATTTTTTTCTAAAATCTAATATAGTTTGAGTTTTAATATTCTCCACCATTTCATTCATAAAATCTCGACCTGAGATTAGTAGAACTTTTAAATGGGGGTGCATTTGCGTTATTTTATAGGCCATAGCGTTTAAGAGATGAGTTTTTCCTAAACCAGAGTTTCCATGTAAAAAAAGCAGAGGGTACATTCTCTTAGGATTTTGGGCCACAGAAAGACAAGCGGAATAGAGAAGGTGATTTTCTTCGTCAAAAATAAAATTTTCAAATGTTTTAGAAGCATCCCAAGAAGGGTTTAAATTTAATTTTTGTTGAGTGTTTTGAGGTTTGTCTTCTAAACAAAAACGAAAATCTTTAACGGATTTAGATTTTTGAGTTATTTTGTATTCAACTTCAGGTAAAGCTATTGCAGGAGCAGTAGAGCCTAAAAGAGAGATGAAAAAGGGAACTTTCTCTCCAAAAGTCTGTTCAATACTAAGACTTAGTGCATTAAAATAACAAGTTTCAATCATTTTTTTAATTAAAGAACTTGTAGCTAAAAACTCTATTTGATTTTCAATGTTTTTCAAAATTAAGTGGTTTTGAAAGAAAGACTTAAATTTTTCTTCACCAATAAGAGATTGAAGGTGCAAATAGATTTCAGCTTCTAGAGCTGAGAGATCCGTTATGTTCTCTTTTGTTTGAGGCGGCAAGTCCTTAGGAGGGGTCTGGATAAAGGAGCTGAATGGGAAGGACTTAGTCATTAACAACCTTGTAATTCAATTCCACCGTAACAAACATTTTTTAACGAGAGGAATAACTTTAGAGGGAGTTAGATTTAGCGGATGAATTGATTTTTTTCAATAGCTTTCTTTGTTTGTTTTCAGGAAATGATTAGAATATGTTTTTTTTAAATTTGTTTTGTTGAAAAAGTTGACCTTCTTCTAAATAATATGTATTAAGAAGGAAGAAAACTAAATAATAAATTTGGGATTTTTTTATGAAAAGAACTTGGCAGCCAAAAAAATTAAAAAGACTAAAATCTCACGGATTTTTGAAAAGAATGTCCACAGCAAGTGGTTCAAAAGTTATTCAAAATCGCAGAGCTAAAGGTCGTCATCAACTTACAGTTAAAACCGGAACTAAGTAAAAATTTCTGGATACTTTCTCTATGAAAAAACCTGAGAGGGCTTTTTTTAAGAAAGAATCTCGTTTACTTACCGCTAAAGACTTTGAGTACTTGAAGAAAGGAAGTTTGGTTACAAGAACTCCTTTCCTGTCTTTCTATTATAAAAAATCCAAAGATCCTTTAAGCTCTCTCACTCGTATTGGTATCAGTATTTCAGCTAAAACAGCTGACTCTCACAAGAGAAATCGTCTTAAAAGAATTTTAAAAGAGCTTTTTAGACAATCTTCTTTTAAAAATTTAGGTTTAGATATTTTAATGGTGGTGCATCCTCCTCTTAAGGAAGATTTGCCTTTCTGGGATATAAAGGTGAAGGAGTCTTTTTTTATTTTAGGGGAAAGGATAGCTAAAAAGAATGAATAAATTAGTCAAAATTTTAATTAGGATTTATCAGATATTTTTATCCCCTTTTTTTGGAAAAAATTGTCGTTTTGATCCTACTTGTTCTCGTTATGCCATGGAATGCTTTGAAAAATTTTCTTTTTTTAAGGCCTTGTGGTATTCAATAAAACGTCTTTTAAGCTGTCATCCTTGGGGAAAATTTGGAGAAGATCCCGTGCCTCTAGGAAAAAAAAATTACCATCCATAGTTTGGTGAGGAGTATTTAAATGAGCGAAGAACAAAAGAAGATGTTTTTATTTGTGGTTTTATCAGGAGTCATTCTTTTTGGTTGGCAGTATTTTTTTGCCGCTCCTAAGTCATCAAATCCTGTTTCACCCACTGTTCAAACAGTGACTCCCAGTGAGGCAGAAGTAGCGAAAGCTCCTTTAATAGAAGAAAAGACACAACCTCTTTTGAATGCACCTTTAGTTGTTTATGAGCTAAAAAATGCAGGCCACAGTTTTTTTATTAATAATTTAGGAGAAATCACAAAAGCTATTAATACAGAAGAAAAGTTTGATTTTGAATCTATCGTCGGTTCACCTAATCCTTTTCAAATTATGCTAGGGACGGCGACAGGATACGAAGCGGTTTCTTTTGAAATACAACAAGTAAGTGAAAAAGAAATAAAATTAGTTAATTCAGCTAAAAATTTAAGCATTCTTTTTTCATTAGATGAGAAAGGAAAATTAAGTTATCAGTTTACTTCAGCAGATGCTGTAAAATTTGTTTTTGTTTTTAATTCTACACCTAAAAAATTAGAAAATAATCAACTTCGTCATTTTGCTATTCTTTCTAATAAACTTAAAAAAATAGAAGTAAAAGATGCAGAAGTTATGGATGATACTTTTCACTGGGCAGGAATTGATTTCCATTATCATTTGTTTGTTATGGATTTTGCGGAAAAACAAAATGTTCATGTGGAGACTACAGAGCAAGGTAAGATGATTATAAAACTAAATGAAGCTAAAACCAGTTTTAGTGGATTTTTTGTTTTTACTAAAAAAGATTATGATAAGTTAAGTTCTTTGGGTCATAACCTAAATCTTTCAGTAGATTTTGGTCTCTTTTCAGTCATAGCCGTGCCTATTTTAAGAGCTTTGCAGTTTTTTTATAAAATGATTCCTAATTATGGGGTGGCGATTATTTTATTAACAATTCTGATTCGTCTTTTAACTTTTCCTTTGCAGTACAAATCTTTTAAAAGCATGAAAAAAATGCAAGAGATTCAACCTGAGCTTAAAAAAATCAAGGAAAAATTTAAAGATAATCCGCAACGTGTACAACAAGAAACCATGCAACTTTTTAAAAAAGCAGGAGCTAATCCTATTAGTGGATGTCTTCCCTTATTATTACAGCTTCCTATTTTCTTTGCTTTTTATCGTATGCTTTCAGAAGCTGTAGAACTTGTGGGTGCTCCTTTTATTTTTTGGATTCATGATCTTAGCATTAAAGATCCGATCTATATTTTACCTGTTCTTATGGGGATTTCTATGTTCTTACAACAGAAATTTACTCCCTCTCCAAGTGCGGATCCTATTCAGAAAAAAATGATGATGTTTTTGCCTCTGATATTTACTTTTATTATGAAAGATCTACCAGCGGGGCTTAATCTCTACATTTTTGTTTCGACTATGCTTGGAATTGCGCAACAGATGTATGTGTTTAAATCTAAATCTGCATAGGTATTAAATTTCGTTGTTAAAAATTATGAAATTTTTATCCAATGACCCTATTATTACTTGCAGTACCAATATAGAGAAACCCTGCGCTTTAGCTGTTATCAGACTGAGTGGGTTTGAAGATCTGAGTAATTTACAGCAGGCTTTTTCTCTAGATTTAAACTCGGTAGAACCTAAAAAAGTTTATTTCTCTAAAATTTTAGGTAAAGAAAATATTTTAGATGAAGGACTTATTACTTTTTTTAAGGCACCTGAAAGTTATAATGGTGAAAATATTTTAGAACTTTCGGTGCATGGGAATCCCTTAAGTGTGTCTTCTATTATAAATCGTTTTACGCATGATTTTAGTTTTAGAGAAGCGCAAGGAGGAGAGTTTACGTACCGTGCTCTTAGAAATAATAAGATGTCTTTATCACAAGTGGAAGGTTTAGATCTTCTTTTACACGCCACCAGTTCACTCACTCTTAATCAGGGACAATCTTTACTACGAGGAGAGTTACATTCTCTTTATAAAAAAGTTCATGAAAGTTTTTTAAAAGTTAAAACAGCATTAGAACTGCATATTGATTTTGCAGATGATGTGGGAGAACACACAGCTCAGAAATATTTACAAGAAGCTATTTTAGATTTTTCAAACATCATACAATTTCTTTATAAAAAAACGAAAGGCGATGTAGCACAAATTTTATCTCCAGAAATTATTTTAATGGGAGAGACTAACGCTGGGAAGAGTTCTCTTTTTAATGCATTCTTATCTCATGACAGGGCCATTGTTTCTCCTCAAGCAGGAACTACCAGAGACTATATAAGTGAAGCTTATTTTATAGAAGGTGTTAAGTTTACTCTCATTGATACAGCAGGTATCAGGAAAGCAGAAGATAGCATTGAGCAAGCTGGAATTAAAAAGGGGCAGGAGAAAACAACTCATGCTTTTTTTAAGATTTTAGTTATCAATCCTTTTTTATCTCAAGATGATTTGATTTTAGAAAATCCAGATCTGGTTATTTTTACGCACAAAGATCAAAAGGCCTTTGCAGAAAAAAGGAAATTTTTTTCACCTACAGTGCCTACTATAGATATGGATTTAACAACTTGTTCTCTTTCCGATTTAGCTAAAGTTGAAGAATTTATTTTAAATAAATATAAAAATTTAAATAAGGATGAGCCTATTTTATTAGGCCGTCATAAAAAAGTGATTGAGGATATTTTTAAAGATTGGTCTTCTTTCACAGATCTTCATAAGAGAGAATCAGATGTAGCAATTCTTTCTTCAGAACTTCAAATAATCAGTCAAAACATCTACGCCTTAGTGGGTGTCATTAACGCAGAAGATGTTTTGACTGAAGTATTCAGCCGATTTTGTATCGGAAAGTAACTTTAATTTGATTCGTTATATTCGTAAGAATTATTTTCATTAGAAATATCTAGAAAATGAATTCCACCATCAGCAGTAACTGTAAAAAGAAGTTTATTTTCAGCTTTAAACACAGGGTAAGAAGTTCCATTTTCTAAAGTAATTTTTCCCGCAGGGACTGCAGAAAGGATTGCGCCTTCTTTTGGAGTTATTTCTCTAGGGCAACCGTCGCCAGCAGTGTCGCCTCCACCTCCACCAGGGAGGAAAATATTGTTATCTTTTCCTGCGATAGCTACTGTTGATAGTGCTGTCAAAATAAAAATAATCCACAAATTTTTCATTTTTTATCCTTTTTTTATTAATAATCTATTTTAGTTAATGGGATAAGTTGAATACCACAAAGGTATATGTCAGTGCTATTTTCATCTAGAAGGAAGCAGAGCTTTTGTTTAAACTCCTCAATAATAATTTTAGCTTCTTTAATTTTTTTTCTATTAATAGGCATAACTATTGAAGAATAACTTCTCAAATCAAGGTCTACTTTATCAATTTTTTTTAAAGCTAATGTTAATAATTTTTTATTTCGTGATCTCAAAACATTAGAAGGGATTCCATCTTTTGTGGAAAGTAATTCACAGGTGCGAACAAAATCACCTTTCTCATTTTTTTCAACTAATTTTTTTTCAATAAGTTTATTAATAACATCCTCTGCTCTTTTTTTGGTAATATCTAATTTACCTGCAATCCAATCTAAATCATTTTTAAAATTTTTAAGCTTAATTAAATTTAAAAAAGCATAATATTCCCAGTCCGTAATGATTTCATTGTAAGAATCATCTAGCTGTTTTGAATTTCTTATATTTACTTTGATATTTCTAAGAGATGTTACTTTTTCACTACTACTTAAGATAAAGGCTTCACGGTCATTACCTTTAAGTTTGAGATATTTACAAATATCAAAAAGTCTTTTAGTAGGAACTTTCCTTTTTCCTTTGAGGATAGAACTTAGACTAGCAGGGTGAATATTAAGATTTGCGGCAAAAGCACGCATAGAATATTGAGGATTTTGTTTACTCCTCTTTCGAAGCTCATTATTCAAGAGATCAACATAATATTTATAATCATTCACAAAGGGGAAAATAGTCCAATTGGCACAATGTAGCAAGATAGTTTTGCAACGTTGTGTTGCAAAGATTTTTGCAACAAGGTTTTAATCTATTTAGAATAGAGTCTATCCCCCAAGATAAGCATTTTTAATATGTTCGGATTGCAAGAGGGTTTTTGCTTGCTCTATGGCAGTAATACTTCCTGTTTCTAAAACAATTCCTATATGGGCAATATTTAAAGCTTGATAGGCATTTTGTTCGACCAATAGAATGCTTTGTCCTTCTTTATTGATTTTCACAATAATTTCAAAGATTTTATCAATCATTTGGGGGGCAAGGCCTAGGCTAGGTTCATCTAAAATAAGAAGCGTGGGATGGGCCATGAGGGCACGAGCTATCGCTAGCATTTGTTGCTCACCACCTGAGAGAGTCCCTGCATTTTGTTGTTTTCTTTCATAAAGTCTTGGGAAGAGAGAGAAAACATAATCTAAATCTTTTTGACTAGGTGTTCCCTTAAAATTCCAGGCTCCTAAATCTAAATTTTCTTTCACAGAGAGGTTAAGAAAGATACCTCGCCCTTCTGGAACGTGACTTAAACCTTGTTTAACAATGAGGTGTGGAGATAAATAAGTGATTTCTTTATTTGCAAATTCTATATGCCCTTGCATAGGTCTTAAAATACCTGAGATCGTTTTAAGAACAGTGGTTTTTCCTGCACCGTTACTGCCAATAAGACTTACAATTTCTCCTTTATTTACTTGGAAGGTAATATCTTTTACAGCAGAGATAGCTCCATAGGAAACGCAAATATTTTTAACTGAAAGTAAGGCGTTATTCATGTTTTATTCCTAAATAGGCCTCAATAACTTTAGGATTTTGTTTTATTTCTAAAGGGTTTCCCTCTGCAATTTTTTCTCCATAGTCTAGAACAACAATATGTTCACATAAATTCATAACCATTTTCATGTCATGTTCAATTAAGAGGATTGTCATTTTAAATTTTTCTCGAATAAAGCGTAGAGTATCCATAAGATCTTTAGTTTCTTGCATATTAAGTCCCGCCGCGGGCTCATCCAAAAGAATAATTTTTGCTCCTGTAGCAATAGCACGAGCAATTTCTAATTTACGTTGTTTTCCGTAGGGAAGATTTTTAGCAAGCATTAAGGCATCTTCCTCCATATGGAAAATTTTTAAAATTTCTAAGCACTGATTTTTTTTAATTTCTTCATAGGCTAAAAGTTTTTTAGGTCTAAAAATAGTAGGAAGCAGAGAGTATTTTTTACTAGAGGGACACTGGTCAATAGCAATAAGTAGATTATCTAGAAGAGATAGATTTTTAAACAGGCGAATATTTTGAAATGTTCGGGCGAGTCCCATGCTGGTAATTTGAAAAGGCTTTTTGTTTTTAATTTCTTTATTATGCAGAAGTATTTTTCCCGTAGAAGGTTTATACACACCTGTGAGAAGGTTAAAAACAGTTGTCTTCCCAGCTCCATTAGGGCCAATAAGACCAAAAATACTTTGAGGTTTGACTTTAAAGTTTAAATTTTGAACAGCTTTGAGTCCTCCAAAAGTAATGCCTAAATTTTCAACTAAAAGTTCCATTTATTCTTTCCTCTTTTTCTTTAAGAATTCCCAGAATTCTTTTGAACCAAAGAGACCGTGAGGTCTTGTGAGCATCAGAATAATCAGCATGAGAGAGTACAGAATCATACGGAAATCAATATGAGTAAGATCTTGTAAAGGGCGTAGAAATTCTCGTGAGGAAGTAAGGAAAATAGCCGCAAAAATAGATCCTGAAAAACTTCCTAAACCTCCTAGCACCACCATAATGATAATTTCAAAACTACGATTAAAATCAAAAATAGAAGGAGCTAAAAAACTTAAGTAGTGAGCAAAAAGTCCTCCTGCGATACCCGCAAAAAAAGCTCCTAGCACAAAAGCTTTAACTTTATTTTGAGTGGTATTTACACCCATCGCTTCTGCGGCTATTTCATCTTCTCGAATACTTAAAAAAGCTCGTCCATGGCTAGAATGAACAACTCTCCATAAAACAAAACAAGTGATAAGAACAAAGCTACTGACCCAACCTAAGTGAGTTAAGTGAGGAATTCCTGTCAGTCCCCTAGCTCCCCCAATACTATCAATATTTAAAATAAGTACTCTAATAATTTCGCCAAAACCCAAGGTGACTATAGCAAGATAATCTCCTCGCAGTCTCAAAGAAGGAAGACCTACGAGATATCCAAAAAAAGCAGAAACTATTCCCCCTAAAATTAAAATAGTAAAAAAAGTAGGGGCCAGATAAAAACTAGAAAAAAGATAAGGAAATTTTTTTTGAACAAAAAGACTTAAGAGTGCTGATGCGTAACTTCCTATGGCCATAAAGCCTGCGTGTCCAATGGAGAATTGTCCTGTAAATCCCGTTACAAGATTAAGACTTAAAGCTAAAATAATATTAATTCCACTATAAATTAAAATACTAAGGACGTAAGGAGAAACAAAAGGTTCTAAAATATAATGCATCAATAAAACGAGGCAAAAAGAAATAAAAAACTTCTGCATGGCTACACTTTCTCCGAAGTTTTTTTACCAAAAAGACCTGTGGGTTTAAAAAGCAGAACTAAAATGAGCATAAAAAAAGCTAAAGCATCACGATAAGAAGGAGCACCGTAAGCGACTAAAAATTCTTCAGAAAGCCCAATAAGAAGGGAACCAATAAAAGCTCCATGAATATTTCCAATTCCTCCAAGGACTGCCGCTGAAAAAGCTTTAAGACCTGGCAGAACTCCCATGAGTGGCTCTACTT
This sequence comes from Bacteriovoracaceae bacterium, assembly GCA_018060635.1. Classification (GTDB taxonomy): domain Bacteria; phylum Bdellovibrionota; class Bacteriovoracia; order Bacteriovoracales; family Bacteriovoracaceae; genus JAGOVR01. The sequence continues at coordinate 5,828 of JAGOVR010000026.1, read as the reverse complement.
TGGGGTAAGCCAGTCCTACGAGAACGCCTCCTGCTCCTGCTAAACTAGAACCTAACATAAAAGTATAAGAAATCATTTTATCAGTGTGGATTCCCATGAGAGATGCCAGTTCATGGCTAAATTGAACTGCTCGCATCCCCTTCCCTACTTTGGTTTTAAAAACCACATAATTAAGAACAAGCATGAGAAAAAGAGAGACAGCTAAAATAATAACTTGCAAAGGGTTAATATGGAGATCTCCTATAATCCACTGCTTTGCAGGCACATAAACTTGCGGGAAAAATTTAGGATCAGCTCCAAAAAGAACTTGGCTGGTGAACTCTAGAAAAAGAGAAACCCCTACTGCCGTAATAAGCAAATTAATACGAGGAGCTTTTCGCAGTGGTCGATAAGCAATTTTTTCTATGATAAAACCCAGAAAAGCACAAATGATCATGGATGAAACTAAGGTAATACAAAGTGATGTTATGGATGGATTTTGATCTAGAGAAAAAATTTTAGCCGTGAACATTCCAATGAAAGCTCCTAGCATATAGATATCACCATGAGCAAAGTTGATAAGTTTTAACACACCAAAAACCATGGTGTAACCCAAGGCAATGAGTGCATAAATACTTCCTAGAGAAATACCATTAATAAGATGTTGTAAAATTTCAGCCATTAGGGATCAATCGTAGAATGATATTTGATAACATTATTTTCAACTTTTAGAATAACCGCCGATTTTGTAGGGTTTCTATTTTCATCCAAAGTAATTTTTCCTGTTATTCCCTCTAGATCTTTAGTTTGTGCCAAGGCATCTCGAATTTTTTCAGGATTAGTATTACTGGATTTTTTAAGAGCGTGAGCTAAAAGATAAGCCGCATCGTATCCTGTTGCCGCCATAGCGTCGGGAACAACACCGTAGAGTTCATTAAATTTTTTATTAAAACTTATGGTTTTAGGATTTTGATTTTCAGCAGAATAATGACTAGAGTGATAACTTCCATCTAAAGCCCCACGAGCAATTTCTGTTAGCTTTGGTGAGTCCCAACCATCTCCTCCTAAGAAAGGAACTTTAATTCCCAGCTCTCTGGCTTGACGTGCAATCAGGGCTGTTTCTGTATAGTACCCTGGGAGAAAAATAGCTTGAGGGTTTTTAGATTTAATGGCAGTAAGTTGTGATTTAAAATCAATATCACCAGAACTATAACTTTGTTCTACTACAATCTCTCCCCCATTTTCTGCAAATGTTTTTATAAAAAATTCAGAAAGACCTAAGCTATAATCATTTTTAATATCTTTAAACACAGCTACCTTTTTTATTTTTAAATAATCTAAAGCAAAGCGGGCCATGACTTTTCCTTGGAAAGGATCAATAAAAGAAGCTCTAAAGATATAATCTCCAATCATCGTTACTTTAGGGTTAGTAGAACTAGGAGAGAGCATAGGAATTTTATATTGTTGAGCAATGGGAGCCATAGCAAGACTGCGAGAGCTAGCCACTTCTCCAAGGACTGTAATAACTTTTTCTTGAGTGATAAGTTTTGTAATAGCAATAGCGGCTTCTTCAGGTTTACCTTGATCATCGAGTGTAATCAGTTCAATTTTTTTTCCTTCGATTCCTCCTGCAGAATTAATTTCATTCACTGCCATTTCAATTCCACGATGAGTGGAAACACCAAAAGAAGCATCATTACCAGTGAGAGAATTTACCTCCCCTACTTTAATAGTATCGTTTCCCTTTTTAGTACAAGCTAATAGATTTAAAGTTAAAATAATGACTAAAATTTTTTTCATGAAATTTCCTTGATAAAATAAAGGTATTTTTCATTTTGGGATTTTTTATACAAAAATACAACTTTGCTTTGAGTAGGAGAAGTTAGTGGTTCTATAGAACCAAAATGAAACTGGTCCCATAGAACCACTTTGAGGCGGTCCTATAGAACCAGATAAAATAATATTTATTTGATTAAATTTATCGGATAATGTTCTACGTGGAACAACTATGATCTTTCATTCGATGAAACATAAAGCTTGCTAGTTTTTGAAAGCTTCCAATACGTCCTTTAGAGATCACTAACTTTTCTTCTTCATCTGTGGGAGTAAAGTAATTCCCATAAAGATGGGCTGTTCCACAAATTTCCCCTCCAAGGACGGAAATTTTTCCATGAATTTTTGCATCTCCAGAAACAACAGTGTTATTCATAACATGAACACTCCCATATATTTTAGCGTTATCTAAAATTTTAGCATTACCGCAGATATAAGCATTAGGGCCGACAAAAGCTGAATCTGCTACAAAAGCAGTGCTTTCTACAAATCCTCCGCCATTAGGGTGGTTATGGTAAGAAATATTGAATCCTTTACATACTGCAAATAAGCTTTGGGCTGAAAAAGCTATGAAAATAAGAAATAAAAAATTTACAGTTTTCATATGAAAATCCTTTTTTAATAATGACAAGAGTACTTAATATAATGTATCAGAATCATTCTCAAGATTTATTTGTGCAGAGTGAAAAAAATACATGATTAAGTTTGATATTATTGTTTTGGGTGGTGGTCATGCTGGTTTGGAATCAGCTTGTATTTCCGCACAATTGGGTTTAAAAGTAGGACTTTTAACGCTCCCCAATGTTCCCATTGCTTCAGCGCCTTGTAATCCTGCTATTGGCGGAGTAGGCAAGGGTCAAGTTGTACGTGAAATTGATGCCTTAGGTGGAGTTATGGGGATTCTGGCAGATAAAGCTGGAATTCAATATCGAACACTTAATGAATCTAAAGGACACGCTGTTAGATCTACTCGGGTACAAATTGATAAAGACCTTTATCCTTTATATGCAGAAGAACTCGTAAAAAGTTACCCCAATATTATGGTTATTAGGGCCAAAGCTCAAAAAGTACAAAAAATAGGGGATATATTTACTCTCCATACTGAAGAAGAAAGCTATTCAGCTCAAAAAGTAATTGTTACTACAGGAACTTTTTTAGGAGCTAGATGCCACTTGGGGGAAAAACAAATTGTAGCGGGAAGGCACAATTGCGAAACTTCCAATGGGATTTCTTCTTTATTTGATAAAGTGGAATCTCTGCCAGTGCGTTTTAAAACAGGAACTCCTGCTAGACTTAGAAAATCATCTATTGATTTTAGTCAAATGGAAGAACAGGCTTCAGATCCTTTTGTGCGCAATTTTCATATTCTTAACTCTCCTTATGCAAGAAATAGTAAACAAGTTTCTTGTTATATGACTCATACCAATGCACAGGTCATGCAAATCATTCGTGATAATAAAGAAAAATCTCCCATGTTTAACGGCCAAATTAAAGCGGTAGGGGTGAGGTATTGTCCTAGTATTGAAGATAAGGCTTTTCGTTATCCTGATCGGCATAGTCACCATGTTTTTATTGAACCTGAGGGATTAAACCAAGAAAGCATATATCCTAATGGCATTTCTACCAGCCTTCCAGAGTCGATTCAGAAAGAATTCATTAATAAAATCAGTGGGTTAGAGAATGCAGAGATTTTGATTGCGGGTTATGCGGTGGAATATGATGTGGTTAACACCGCTAAACTCTCCCAAACACTTGAATATACAGACATTTCTGGACTTTATTTTGCTGGACAGTGCAACGGAACTAGTGGTTATGAAGAGGCGGCAGGGCAGGGACTCATAGCAGGTATTAACGCCTCTTTTTCTCTTTTAGGCCGAGGAGAGTTTATACTGGATCGCCATGAATCCTACATAGGGGTTATGGTGGAAGATTTGGTAAGTGATGAACGAGATGAACCTTACCGCTTGTTTACGGCGCGCTCGGAAGACCGACTTTTTTTGCGTGAAGATAATACTCTCATTCGTATGGCCCCTTATCGTAAACAGTTACAACTAGATTTGTCTTTGGATCACTTTTATCAAGAATTTTTAAAGCAATATGATTGGATATTAAGTTTTTCATCCAAAGTTTTTTTCTATGGAGATACTGAGACTAAAGAGTATTTTCAAGCTCAAAATTATGGTCCCTTGGAAGAGCGCTTGTCTCTCAAAGAACTCATTCAAAGAATCAGCTTAGATCCTGCGCAGATCTTGCAAAAAGAGCTGGAGAGGTTGGGTTTTTCTTTTAACCTTGACGTGCTTAAAGCCGCAGGAACAGCTATCAAATATGAGGGCTATATTAAAAGATCGGATATGGAAAATAACCGCTTAAGAAAAATGGATAGCACTGAAATTGATTGGGAAGAAATTATAAAATCCAGCAATGTTTCCTTTGAATGTCGCCAACGAATAGAGAAAATAAGGCCTAAAACTTTTGGACAACTTAGACGTATGCAGGGGATAAGGCCTGCCACTTTAGCGGTAGTTGCGGGGAGGATTTATTAAGACAAAGCTTCAAGATTTTTCTCAGAAATATCTACATTTTCTACAAACAGAATTAGAAGGTCTTAATCTGACTGCTATTCAAGATGAAAAAGACTTCTATGTGAAGCAGATTTTGGATTCAGTTTGCCCCTATTATCAGAGTGAAAAATTCAAATCTTTACTGCAGGAAAAAGGAACTTTGATTGATATTGGTTTCGGAGGAGGATTTCCTCTTATTCCTTTGGCCTACCTTTGTCCTGAGATTAATTTCATTGGGATTGAGGCCCGTATGAAGAAGGTGGAAGGAGTAGAAAAAATACGGGAATTTTTTGGGCTTAAAAATGTGAAGCTGATTCATGCTCGCTACGATGATTTGCTTTTGGACATTCCCAGCGTGGTGACTTTTAAGGCCGTAGGGATGGTAGTTGATATACTTAATGTTATGAATTGTTATAAGGATCAGTGGGTGTATTTTTATAAGGGCCCGCAGTTTGATGAAAAGGAAGTTAAGGGTTTATCTAAAATAAAAAAATACTGGGAATTCTTAGAACGTGATCAAATAAATCTTATAGATCCTGAAACAGGTGTTGAGCCTGATCCTTCTATTAAAGAAAGAATATTGATCGGATTTAAATGTGCTAATGTTCCACGTGGAACAGGAAAAAAACTTGTCAAACTTTCCCAGTTTCTCTAAACAGGTGACAGGCATTCACTTAAGGATAAATTCTTGGGCAAGACTATTACCATTACTAATCAAAAAGGCGGCGTAGGAAAAACTACGACAGCTATTAATTTAGCAACCTGTTTGGGTGTAGCCGAAAAAAAAGTTCTCCTGATTGATCTAGACCCACAAGGTAATGCGAGTACAGGGATTGGTTTGGATCGCAGTCATTATACTGAGGCTAACATTTATCAGGTGGTGATTGGTGATAAAAATATTAAAGATTGCATCTATCCTACGACATTAGAGTATTTACACGTGTGTCCCGCTGATAATAATCTGACGGGAGCTGAAATTGAACTAGTGACAGCTTTAGCTAGAGAGAGTCGTCTTAAAAATGCCATTGCAGAAATCAAAGACGATTATGATTATATCATTATAGATTGTCCCCCTTCTTTGGGCCTTCTTACAGTGAACGCTCTCAATGCCGCTGATAGTTTTTTAGTTCCCTTGCAAACAGAATACTTCGCTCTAGAGGGGCTTACCCAGCTTCTCTCTACAGTTAAACTTATAAAATCTTCAATTAATCCTGCACTTACTTTGGAAGGTATTCTTTTGACTATGTTTGATGGTCGTAACAATCTTTCAACACAAGTTGCAGAAGAAGTGCGGTCTCACTTTAAAGAACAGGTTTTTCAAACAGTCATTCCTCGTAATGTAAAACTTTCAGAAAGTCCTAGCCATGGAAAATCTATAATTTTTTACGATATCAATTCTAAAGGAAGTGAGGCTTATTTATCTTTGGCCAAAGAGCTTATTTTAAAAAATAATAT
>JAGOVR010000129.1 GCA_018060635.1 Bacteriovoracaceae bacterium | reverse complement strand
GAATAGTTCTATCAGCGTGAGAAGGTGACCAGTTTACAGAAGTTTTTACAAACCATTCTCTAGCAATGACTTCAAAGCTATTGGCATTTTTTTCTTCCTTGGCCTCTTTTTGCGCCTTACGATTTTCACTAGGGTCAATGTTATGAGCAACCATTTTACGAAATTCATCCCGAAGATTACGGGCATCTTTTAAAGATATTTCAGGAAACACACCTAAGGAGAGTCTTTTTTCTTTTCCATCAAAACGATATTTAAACCGCCACCACTTTCCCCCACTAGGAGAAATTTCTAAATAAAGCCCTCCTCCATCAAAAACCTTCTTAGTTTTCTTATCAGCTTTTAAACTATTGATAGAGGTAATTGTCAGTGCCATGGGGGCAACTCCAAAACAGAGATAAGCAGTTGCCCCCAATGTTGCCCCATTCTAAGACAGGAAGTCAATGAATCTTACAGGATACCGCTAGACATAAAACAGACTCAACTAATTAATACTACTGAAAAAATGTTTACTCTTTGGACATTACGAGACTTCGTAATGGTGGAGGTGGCGGGAATCGAACCCGCGTCCGAAAAAAGTCAAAGATGACGGACTACGTGTGTAGCTTTCAAGTTATAGTGCGACAGCAGCACTAGCCCACCTTTGTAAAATGGACGAAACCTCGGTTCTTTTTTATTCAGTGTACCGACTGATCTGAAGGTGGCTTTTTTTTACGAGAGACCACCGACTCTCTTTACCTGCTTTTTGTTATCGGTGCAGGCCCCTCACCAGCGGCAATTAAGCTGCTAGAGCGTAGTTATTGTTTTCAAATAACTTGTGATCACATTTTTTACCAGGCCTAGTGATCATCCTGGACACGCCCGCACATCAAATTCTTCTCCCGTCGAAACCAGGGCACCCCCGATCGGAAAAAAGTATTATAACATAAATTTACAGAGAGGTATAATTTTCAGGTTTTTTTAAGCTAAGGAGTAAATTTACTATTTTTATAAAAGGTCTTCAATATGTAATCTTTTCAAAAAATTATATATTTCATGCATTAAAATTAAAAAATTCCATCTGTCATAAGTTGTGTTAAGTATTTGTTAAATCTCATTTCTAGAGGTTGAAATACCTAATGCTTTGTGTTTAAAAGCTCTATACGTTTTTTAAGCTTACTACTCCTATTTGTTTTCAGTATTGAAGTGCTCGCGAAAGATTGCACCTATTGCCCACTGGACTATTTGCCTAAAGAGGCTTCTTTTCAAACTTATGCTTATGATCTTCTAAAAAAGGATCGATTAAGCTCTCTCTCCTCTAATATTTTTAGTTTTGATGAGATGAAAAATCTCCCTTCACCGATCCAAGAAAAATTATTTGCTGAACTGTTCTACCATATTGTGTCTTCATCTCTTCCTCATAATCTTTATTTTAATGATCTACTAAATGCACAAAATGAATTGAATCTAGCAGAAGCTCATAAGCTTAACGTAAATCTCCCTACCCTTTATCCTCAAACACTAAAAGATGTACAACTCAATAATGTTCTTATTTTAAAAACAAAACTAAGACAAAAATATGAAGAAGAAAAGAAGCTGACTTATCTTCAATATGACCATCTGGAACAGAAAGAAACTGCTTTTAAAACAAAAGTCGATAAAGGTCTTATAAGTATTTATGACCCAATCAGAGGACGAGCCTCCGTTACCTTTTTGTTAGATAAAAAAACAAATGAATACTATGAAATAGATAAAGTAACCCTTAATTACGATGACGATACTTACCTCTTCCATGATGAACATATCAATCAAAATCTATTAAATTGGTATGTGGCACGTATTCATATTGAGGGATAACCAAACTCTTATGAGTTCACCAAGCTTTTTCAGACACCTCAATTAAGCGAAGATGACATCCTCACAATTCAACAAAAAGTAACTCATGAGATTAAGCAGAAAATAGCGCGTAGAATTTTAAATTTTAAGAAGAAAGAAGAAAGAGAGTCCTATATCAAACAATCGATTGAATTAGAAAAAATTAAGGCCTATCAAGAGAAGGCCCTCTTTTATTTTTCCTCTGATAAAAGTCCCCTCTGGGCAAGATTACGACTGACTACTGAAAAATGGATTCAGGCCATTAAGATTAAAGGACGCAACGTCCATCTCGTCTCTACTCAAGAAAACCAACAAGGAAACCAATTAAATATTCAAAATATAACTTACGTTCCCAAGCCCCATATTTTAAATCCCAAAAGGATCTTAACATTTTGGAAAGCAAAATATACTAAACCTAATTTTGGCAGTTTTGGCTTAGCCGCTATTTACGGATTACTACAGTCAGCAATTATCTTCAGCCTTTCGGCCCTTAACCTATCCTTAGGTAATGAGATTAATTGGGAAAGCGTTTATCTTCAAATGGGTTTTACATGGACTTTCTCTCAAGCCGTCGGAACATTTGCTAGCACTTACAGAAATTTAACTTATGCGACATTAGAAAATACTGACCTCGCTCAAAAAGAGCGTTTTTTTAAAAGAAGCCTTGTCAGTTCCATCCCTTTTGCTTTCATCTTAGGACTTTTACAAAATAAAACATTAAGCCCCATTGAAATAGAAGGTCTTGTTAATTGGATGTGGATTTTAGTTAATACAGTCCTCAGTAATACTGCGGGAACACAAATGGATCAAATATTACAACTAACTCGAATAGAAGACCCTAAAAGTGATAATTGGTACTTTTTTAATAAAAAAACAAAAATTAAAAAAGCTGAGTTTAGAGAAAATAATATGTCTATGATCAAATATCTCTACAAGATGTTTGACCTTATGGATATTTCATTCCAACAAGTAAAAATGGGGAAAATTGTTGCAGTCACCTCTATTCCTCTGATTCAAATGATCATTATTAATCTTGCCAACAGATTAACTTTGGATAATCCGAAGGCCATCCAAATGCGTAAAGATATGAATGCTCGGTTTGAACGCTCCTATAGAAAGTTTTTCAACATTACCCAAGGACGTTTTAGTTTAAAGAACTATCTCCGAGAAAATATTACCTCTCCTGAAATAGTTCAAATGAAAGCAGAATTCTTAAGTCTTCTACCTGATGATGAAACATTTGCAGATGATGCCAATTGTTTAGAAGATGCCTTATTCGGGAGATGATCTTCCCCCATAAAAAAAGCCCTCTTAAAGAGGGCTTTTCTGTAGAAAACTAAAATTATTCTTAATGAGAAAGAGCGCTTTGAATCTCTTCTGGTGAAGAGCCTAAGTTATTATATATTGAAACGTAACTATCAACTTTATTGGGGCCTAAATTTTCAAGATCTTTTAGCTCTAAATTTGAAAGATATCTAATCGTTGTATAAAAGAGTTCCCCTTGAACACGATGATCCGCATATCCTCCTTGGCTTAAATCATAGGTTGCATCAACAGCAAATGTAACTATTTTTGCTATTAATTCATCCGACATATGCTTGCATTCATTTTTAATAACTTTTATGGCTTCATATCCTCTTGTTATTTTAAAAATAGATTCTAATTCATCTGAAGAGAGATTTATCTTCCCTTCAAGGGTCTTTTCAATTGCACTAAGTTTATTTAATTGAATCTCTGCACTTTGTTGCAAACAACTTTCCCCCGCAAATAACCCTTGGGTCAAAAAGAAAGTACTGGTAATAAAAAACATAAAGGTCTTTTTCATATTTCCTCCATTGATTTTAAACAGATCTAAATAAATGTAATTAAAAGCATAATGCCATAGCAGAAAACAGCTTGTCTTTACTAAACTTATCTTTACTTATCTTTGCTTATTTTTAGCAAAAATCCTGTATTTTTTACATACTAGAGACCTTCTCGTTAAACTTATCTTGACGATCCTATTCATAAAAATATAGTTTCCTTCAATCTAACCTACTTAA
>JAGOVR010000128.1 GCA_018060635.1 Bacteriovoracaceae bacterium | reverse complement strand
GGCCCCTGTTATGTGTACGGACTTGCGGGCTTCTGCGGCTTTAGTCCTAGCGGCACTGGCCGCTCAAGGGACAACACAAGTGGAACGTATCTACCATTTAGACCGAGGTTATGAGAAGATCGATGAGAAATTAAAACTTTTAGGAGCTAAAATCAACAGAGTAAAGTAGGAGAGTTATGGAGCATTGTCTCTTCTGTCGTATAGTAAAAAATGAAATTCCTAGTGGCAAAGTTTTAGAAACAGAAAAGGTTTTAGCTTTTCATGATCTGCATCCGCAAGCTCCCATCCATATTTTATTCATTCATAAAAATCACCATGCCAATATTAATGAAACAGTGACTCAAAGTGCTCAAGATATTTTAGATATTTTGAATGCCATTACCAACTATACCCAAGCTCAAAGTTTAGATAAGAGTGGCTTTCGTATTGTTGTTAATACAGGGAGAGATGCGGGGCAAACTATTTTTCATACACATTTTCATTTATTAGCAGGAAAAACATTAGGACGTTTTGGTATATGAGGTGGCTTCTTTTATTTTTGACTCTTTCTACTCATGCTTTTGATGAAAGCTATTACGGAGCCGTTCAGGCCTCAAACTTTGTTCCTGAAACTTCTCCTGTCAAATGGCAGGTGGAATCTCCTTCTTATCTTATAGATTTAAACGAAGATGCAGTAAAAGATACTTTAAAAGTTGTGCGTAAAGATGGAGAGGTTTATTTTCAAATTACAGAAGGTGGTAAAGGTCAGGTGATGAATGAAAAAATTCCAGCGCTTGGAGCGGCTAGTTTTTTAAATCAAGCACGACTCATTACTTTATCTCCCAAAAAAATGGCCATCATTCTTTCTTTTTATGAAGGAGAAACGCGCTATTTAGATTATCACGGTAGTGCTCGTTATTACTTTGTGACATTTACGAAAGGAAGTTTAGCTGATTTAAAAATAAATAAAGGACCTGAATTTTTTACGGAAGTAGAGGATAGAGCTATGGAACACTACCATGCATCTTCTTATGAACTCAGTATTGAAGATTTAAATAAAGATAAAATTAAGGATATTGTCATTAAGCGTGGACTTATTTCCAAAGTATTTATGTACAACGAAATGAAAGATAGTTTTCAAGCACTTTAAGCGGCTTTAGAAATATCATCATCGTCATTATCGTTAGATATTTTTTGAGATATTTTTTCTGCCTCTTTTTTGTTTTTCCAACTTAAAAAATTATCTACTGATTGTTCAAGATCTTCTTCCTCTTCTCTTTTTCTTAAAGATGTAGAAAAAAGCCAAACCATCACAGGCAGAGAAAGAAAGAGGGCAACTAACAGAAGAGAGGAGAGATCTAGCATAGGATTTTGATGAGCTTGAGTGTTTACAGATAAACCTTCATTGGTATTTTCTAAAAAGTTATAAATATCGCCTTGGGCAAAACCATTCACCACAAAAGCTCCAAGTCCTAGAAAAAATAGCAAAAACCTTTTCATAACTTCCTTTTTCATCCTAAGGTCACAGGACTTTATCGGAAGATAAAAAAGAAAGATTAATGAAACTAAAAATATAAAAATAGGGTCAGAAAACTATGAATTATCCATAGGTTTCGCTTTTAAGCAGAAAGTATGGGCTTTTGCCTTAAATTCCAGTATATTTTTACCTTAATAAGGTCATTTTTAAATTAAGGGGCATCTATGCAAGAGATGATGGGGAAAGGTCTAACCTACGACGACGTTCTTTTAAAACCAGGATATTCCGAAGTTTTGCCTCATGAAGTGGAGCTTAACAGTTTTTTTTCTAAGCGTATTAAAATTACAACTCCTATTGTTTCAGCCGCTATGGATACAGTCACAGAATCCCGTACCGCCATTGTTATGGCGCAAGAAGGGGGACTGGGAGTTATTCATAAAAATTTAGAAATAGATGAGCAAGCTTTTGAAGTGGAAAAAGTTAAAAAATACGAAGCGGGTATGATCATTGATCCTATCACCATTACGGCAGAGCAAACCATTGCGGAAGTTTTGGAAGTAGCTAGACGCTATAAAATTTCAGGACTACCTGTAGTGGATAACAATCAAAAGCTAGTAGGAATTATTACCAACCGTGATCTGCGTTTTCAAACCAATTTTAATTTGAAAGTAAAAGAAGTGATGACTAGTAAAAAGTTGGTGACTGCCCCAGAAGGCACTAGCTTAGAAGAAGCTAAAGCTATTTTACATGAACATCGTATTGAAAAACTTCCTGTGGTAAGTAGTGCGGGAGTTTTAAAAGGTCTTATTACTATTAAAGATATTGAAAAATCTATTACCTTTCCGCATGCGAATAAAGATACCTTTGGAAGGCTTAGAGTAGCGGCGGCTATTGGTGTAGGTGAAAAAGAAATGGCTCGCGCTCATGCCTTAGTTAAAATGCACGTGGATGCTTTAGTGGTGGACACCGCTCATGGACACTCTAAGGGTGTTGTACAAATGGTAAAAGATCTTAAAAAATTATTTCCGCAAGTGGATATTGTGGCGGGAAATATTGCAACTGCCGCCGCGGCTAAAGATTTAATTACAGCAGGAGCTGACGCTGTGAAAGTGGGTATTGGGCCGGGTTCTATTTGCACAACCAGAATTGTGGCAGGTATTGGAGTCCCTCAACTTACAGCTATTTTTGAATGTGCAGAAGTTTGTAAAAAACACGGTGTTTCTCTTATCGCTGATGGAGGAATTAAATATTCAGGTGATATTGTAAAGGCTTTAGCGGCAGGGGCCAATTCTGTCATGCTAGGTTCTCTTTTTGCTGGGACTGATGAATCTCCAGGAGAAACGGTGCTTTATCAAGGTCGCTCTTATAAAATTTATCGTGGGATGGGATCTCTTGGTGCCATGATGCAAGGACAAGGGTCGAAAGATCGTTATCGCCAAGGACACGTGCGAGAACTGTCAAAATTAGTACCAGAAGGTATTGAAGGACAAGTGCCTTACCGTGGATCACTTTCTAGTAATCTCTATCAGCTCTTAGGGGGAGTGCGTTCAGGTATGGGCTATGTAGGAGCCAAAAATTTAGTAGAGCTTGTAGAAAAAGCGCAGTTTATGGAAATAAGTTCAGCTTCTCTTAAAGAAAGTCACCCTCATGACGTACATATTACCAAAGAATCTCCTAATTACAGGTTGTCTTAAATATGAATCAAGTATGGATTGTCGATTTTGGATCACAATATACACAGCTTATTACACGCAAAGTGCGTGAGCTTAAACACTCTAGTGAAATTCTTACAGTAGAAGATGCTTTAGAAAAATTTGCCAAGGGTGAAAGACCACAGGCACTGATTTTATCAGGAGGACCACAGTCTGTTTTTGAAGATAAAACAGATTATACTTCCTTTTTTAAAGATCCCACTTTTCCTATTTTAGGTATTTGTTATGGTATGCAAGTGATGGCGCAAGTCTTAGGCGGCAAAGTGGAGAAGGGAGTTTTAGGCGAATATGGCCACGCTCAAGTGCATTTTGTGGGAGAAAAAATAAAAGAATGTGCGGATAGTTTTTCTGTATGGATGAGTCACTTTGATCATGTCGTAAAACTTCCAGAAAATTTTGAAAAAATATTAGAAAGTGAAAATAAACTCATCGCTGGGATGAAGCATAAAACAAATCCTTGGATGAGTTTGCAATTTCATCCAGAAGTTGAGCACACTCAGTACGGAAAAAATATTTTAAGTTTCTTTTTACAAGATATGGCAAAACTTTCTCAAGACTGGGCCGAAACTCAAATGCTGGAAGTATGTCTTAATCAAGTGCGAGATGTTAAAAATTCCTATGTGCTATGTGCTTTCTCAGGTGGTGTAGATTCTTTAGTAGCGGCGACTTTAGCCCATCAAATTTTAAAAGATAAACTTATTTGTTTTTTTGTAGATCCTGGGCTACTTAGACCTCAAGAT
>JAGOVR010000025.1 GCA_018060635.1 Bacteriovoracaceae bacterium | reverse complement strand
TTCCTAGTGAAAATGAAGCAAAACCTGTCACAAGCGTAGATCTTAAGAATGCTCACTTTTCAATTTATCCAGTAGCACAACCGTCCACAGGGCGTCGGATTGTTGTTCTAACAGGACTATCTCCTGAAACGGCCAATGGTATCTCAAAAATCACATGGAAAGATGAAGGCACAAATCAAACTCTTCGAAGTGATGGACCGTCTCTTCTGGTAGGAAAAGAACAAAAGCATTATGCGGCCATGATTTATAATGCGAGTGGAACTATCATTAAGACAATTGATATTATTATTCCTGCCGAATAACATTTAAGAAAAGGTTGCTGAGTTCTTTTTAATTTTTTCAATCAACACGGGAGGCACCATAGCCTCCCATGTTTTATCCCCTTTCTGCATAAGAGTTAACACTTTGCGGGAATAAATACCCAAATAACGAGCGTCAAAATTTTTAATATCGTGCACGTAATGGTTATTTTTTAAATACTGAGAGATCTCTTTGTATTTTTCAGGAATCACAATGTTTTGAGCAGTGGTGTACTGTCCGTCATCTTCTTTATAAGGATAAATATAAATTTTAACTTGAGAGCGAAACAAGCGACCTAAAGACTCCAACAGTCCCCCTGCAATATCTTGGTAATAGCTTTCTTCAAAAATTTGTTTGTAATTATATACCCCTAAAATAATTCCTACGGGACTAGGAGTAAATCTTGCAAAATAAGAACTTAAACGAAAATACTCTGAATAATTAGTAATCAAAACATTTTGTTCTAAATCACACAAAAGAGTAATGCGCGCTAGTAAATCTTCATCTGCAATTTCTTCTTTGGATGTTTTACTCATGGCAATTTCAGCCAGTGTTACTAAATCATCTTCTTTAATCTTATTATCTTTTAAGAATTCTTCCTTGCCTGATTTGAGCATATCCACACTAGCAAGTGTAGGAGGACGAAAGCTTCCTCTTAAAACCAATAAGGATTTTTTATACAAAACCTCTGAGGCTAAAACTACCTGACCTTCTTTAGAAAACATAACAGCGTCTGTGAGCCCTTGTTTTACGAGATACAAATTCATCAAACGATTATCATATTTTTTGAAGACAGGTCCTTCAAAATGAATCACATCAATTTCTACTTGAGAATTGTCTAGTTCTTCCATAATAGCGTGAACAAAATCATGAGCATTTTCTGTTCTAAAAAAACAAGCATGTAAAAGATTAGTTCCCAAAATCCCTAGCACTCTTTGTTGCAGAAGATTTTGCTGGTCCAGCAAACGCACGTGTAACATCACTTGACTAGCTTCCGCTTTCTTTTGATGTTGAAAACGCACACCCAGCCAGCCATGAGACTCATTATCTTTTTTATATTGCTTAGCCGCTACAGTATCCGCAAAAGCAAAAAAACGAGTATCCTCTGCTCGTACTGAAGACAAGCGTTCTTGTAAGAGTGAAAATTCTTTATCCAACATTTTTACTAAACGAGAACGACAAACGTAGCGACCATTTTCTTCTTTACCATAAATAATATCACTAAAAACCATATCATAAGCTGAGATACTCTTGGCGATAGTTCCCGAAGCACCACCTGCTGTAAAAAAATTACGAACCACTTCTTGGCCTGCCCCAATTTCTGCAAATGTTCCATAGATGCTGGCATCTAAATTAATCATCAGCGATTTTTGTCTAGGGCTTAGGACGGTTTCTGCCACAATTCACTCCTTGTGAAATATATGAGAGAATTTTACGAGATTATTTACATAAGCGCAAAGGAAGCTTGAGATGCCATTTAAATGTCACGTTTTTATTTGTACCAACAAAAGAGAGGAAGGAGAGTCCTGCGGAAAAAAAGGTGCTGAGAATTTACGCCATAACTTAAAAGATAAATGCCGTGAGGCATTTGGTAAAGAAGTACGTATCAATACCGCTGGTTGTTTAGGCAGATGTCAGGAAGGAATTGCCGCAGTTATTTATCCCCAAGGTATTTGGAAGACTCAGCTTAAAGAAACAGATGAAGATGTCTTATTTGAAAAAATAAAATTAATTTTGCCATAAGATTTCATAGCCACCATATTTGCGGATATTGATAACTCCTGTATCCAATATGAGATACTGCCCCTTGATGCCTTCTAACGTCCCTTCTATTTTTTTTAGTTTTTCTAAATCTAGCGATTTTACTTTGAGAGGATACTTTAAAACAGGATACTGCAGTTTATAAATTTTTTCATCGCTTAAAACTTCTGCCGATAGTTCTTCTAATTTTTTTTTGGCATGAGGGATTATTTCTTTTTTCTTGGAGAACAAATCAACACTCTCTCCTTCTCCTTGGAGCATTTTTCGCCAATCAGTGCGATCACTCATAATTTCTTTAAGTTTTACTTCTAATTGACCACTCTTATAGCGACTGGAAACTTTAAAAATAGGTAAAGCATAGGTAGCCCCTTGATCAATAAAGCGTGTGGGGACTTGAGAAACACGAGTAATCCCTACTTTAAGTCCTGAGGCATAACTCAGGTAAACAAAGTGATCTTGCATACAATAATCCTCACCCCACTGAGGCTCACGACAAGTTCCCAAATGGAAATGGCATAACTCTGGTCGCATGATACAGCTGTCACAAATGGCCAGCTTTATAAAACAAGGATAGCAATAGCCTTGATTAAAACTTTTTTTAGTTTGGCGATTACATTCCATGCAATAGATAGCACCAGTAAATTCAAAAGAAATTTTCTTTCCAAGTAAATCATTGAGAGCAATTTTTTCTTGATGCAGAAGCAATTCATAATGGACAGGCGTTTCTTCTACCCATTTAACTGACATTTTTTGTAGAGTTCCTTTAAGCATAGACACTTATTAGACCTTAGAATTGATCATTTTTTCAACAACTGTCTAAGAAATAGACATGAATTTCCGAGTAGAGTACTTTTTTCCCCTCAGGAAGCTCTTTAAAGAGGTTAAATAATTTTTTAAATCATCCGATAGGGAGTTGACTTGGCATAACGATTGCTTCTAAAACAGAGCAATTAAAAGGATTATTTTATGATGAAACTACAAAAAATGCACCTTACCCTTACGGTTCTAGCCGTGACGCTACTTTTAAGTTGCGGGAAGCAAACTACCCAATCCAATAACTCTGGCTCTTATAGCAATGGAGCTTTAGGTAATACTCAATTGACTTCCACTAATAATGGTTGGTTTGGGGCCCCTGCTGGAATGATGGGGGGATTTGATAGTGAGGAAGTATGTGGGCGTGTAAGCCATGTTTCTAATAATACTGCTTCAACTACCATAAGAATCATTGATATTCAAAATACTACTAGAGAATATGCCCTTATTATTCCAGGTAATTTGAGTTTGGCTATCGCTTGCTTTAGTGGAGCTGGTGCCTTTAATCAAAATTTGCAATATACCTGTCAAATGCAAGGATTTCCTCCTATGGGTCACCCTCAATTTACGACTGATTGGAATGCTGTAAAAAATGGTCAAAATATTATGTGCGCCCGTGGGAGAACTTATACCAATCAACTTTATGTTCCGCCTTATATTCCTACAAATGTCTCTGGTATCTTTCAACTTCTAGGCCAAGGACTTCAACAAGTTATAGGAAATATTGGGGTAAATCTTCAGGCCAACGGTGCCAAACCTTTCTTTGCAACAGCTATAGACTTAACTGTTGAGGAATAAAGAAGCCATATCTTTTTCAAATGCAGGATAAGAAATTCTAAACTCTTGGCTTTCCTTTGATATCTTATACCCTAGTTTCATTTCTAAAATTTTAAACATCATAATAAGACGATGATCGGATGGCAGGATAACTTCCTGCCTTTCCCACTTTTTTATTCCATAAATTTTAAATCCATCTTCTCGCTCTTCTATATCAATACCTAATTTTTTAAAATTAAAACAAATGTGATGCAAGCGGTCACTTTCTTTAACTCGCAATTCTTTGGCACCTGAAACGTGGGTTTCTCCCTTAGCAAAAATACCCAAAAGGGCCACCAAAGGAATTTCATCAATAAGACTTGGAATCTCTTGCGGAGTAATTGTAATGGCCTGTAACTCATGAGGAGATTTAATTTCAATACTCCCCCATGGTTCAGGAGTTTCACATTCTATTTTTATGTGAATATCACAGCCCATTTTTTTTAAAACACTTAAAAATCCTGTGCGTGTGGGATTAAGACCTACTTTTTCTATTTTAAGTTGAGTATTTGGAAATAAAGCAGTAGCTGCTAGTAAAAAAGCAGAAGAAGAAATATCGCCTGCCACAAAAAAATTTTGTGATTGTACCTCAAAATCCCCATCCATTTCTATGGTTTGGGTATTTGTGACAACTGGAATACCAAAATGAGGAAAGAGACGTTCGCCGTGATCACGGCCTTGTAAAGATCCTGTCAGTTTAATTTTAGTCTTCGCAACAAGAGCCGCAAACATCAGTGCCGATTTAATTTGACCGCTTGCCACAGACAAACTGTATTCTATATCCTTAAGTTTTTTTCCCTTAATATTTACGGGCGCAAAATTTTCATTTTGTAAAAAAATTTGAGCTCCCATTTTTTGCAGAGGTGTTTGTAAACGTTTCATAGGGCGAGTAAGTATTGAAGCGTCACCTGTCAGAATACTTTCAAAAGGCATGGCCGCTAAAATAGCTGTTAAAAGTCGTAAGGTAGTTCCTGAATTTCCACAATCCAAAGGGTTTGTAGAAGCTTTCCAAATCTTTCCTATGCCATAGACAGTAGTTTTCCCTGCGTGTTGTTCAATGTTAACACCTAACTGTTTAAGACAATTAAGAGTAGATAAAACATCTTCGCCTGTATTTAAATTTTCTAAAACACTCGTGCCTGATGAAAGCGCAGACAAGAGTAAGAGTCGATGAGAGATGGACTTATCTCCTGCCAAGGAAATAGTTTTCATATTTTAGTCAACACTTTCTTCGTCGGTATAAAATTTGTCAAATTCGTCATTGAAAACTAATTTTTTGGAATCAGTCAGTTTATCAATATAAAGAATTCCTTCCAGATGATCCAGTTCGTGTTGAAAAACAATGGCCAAAAAATCATCAACAATAATGTCTTTAGCTTCTGCTTTTTCGTTCAGATAACTTACTTTGATTTTGCGGGGTCGTTCTACAAAGCCTCGCAGTCCTGGGACAGAAAGACAGCCTTCCCAAAAACCTAATTTTTTTTGATCTAAAATTTTTATTTTAGGGTTGATAATAACTAAAAGATCACTCCCCTCTTCTCCTGCATAACGCTTGTTATCCGACTTCACTTGAATAACTGCAAGTTTTAAAGATTCATGAATTTGAGGAGCCGCAAGTCCTACCCCTGCATATTCATGCATAGTTTCAACCATATCTTTGATAAGTTCTTGAATAGCAGGAGATTTTATTTCTGCTTCTGTGAGCTCACGATTTTTTTTTCTTAAAACTGGATTTCCCATCCTTGCAACTTTACGAATGGCCATAAAACACTCCTTCTCTTATAATGTTCTTCTACCATATTTTTTATGAAAAAGGTGAATCTATGTTGAAAATATTATCTTTTACTGCGCTGACATTTATGACATTTCTTCCTATGGTAGACCCCTTTGGAAATATGCCTATTTTTACCTCTCTAACGGAAGGGATGCCAAGGACTGCCGCTCATCGTGTGGCCTATAAATCTTGTCTTTTTGCTTTTGTCGCTATCTTAGTTTTTGCTTTTTTTGGAAATTCTATTTTAGAGCTTTTTGATATCAGTGTAGATGGACTTAAAATTGTAGGAGGCGTTATCTTTTTTATTATGGGACATGAAATGCTTCAAGCCAAACTATCCAGAACAAAAATCTCTGAAACAACCGAAAGTCTAACCAAAGAAGCAAAACAACATTTAGATGACATTGCCATCACTCCACTGGCCATTCCTCTGCTTTGTGGGCCAGGAGCTATCACTAATGCCATTATTCTTATGAGTCAAACAGGAGAGAGTGTCAGCTTAAAAGTTGGTTTTGTTTTAGGAACAATCGGCATACTGCTTTTTACTCTTTTTTGTTTTATCAGTGCCACACGTATTGTAAAAATTATTGGAACAACTTTAAATAAAGTTTTTCTGCGTCTTATGGGACTTCTTTTGATGGTCATTGCTGTGGAGTTTTTCTTCAGTGGGCTTAAACCAATCTTGCGTCATATTTTAAAAATTCCTTCTTAGTTTTAACCCTACCCTTGACGTTTTCGCCTTTGCCCCCATCTTAGTGAGAGAAGATAAGGAGGGATTATGCATAAATTTGACTCAGTAGTGATAGGGGCTTTGGACGTAGGCCAATCAGAAGCACTTAAGAGAAAAAATACGGAACTCTTTCCAGAACATCTTCTGTATGGACTTATCTGTCATAAAACCTCTTATGCTAGTCAGGTACTAAAAGAGATAAAAAAAGATGTTGAAAATCTTTTTTTAAAACTCCCTACGGCATCTAAGGTTTCGTTAGAAAATTTAAAAACATCTCCTAAATTATCTGAATGGATTACCTTTGCCTCATCCCATGCTATTCAACGAGGATCACAAGAAATTGCAGAACGAGATCTCTTGCGTTTTTTACCACAATTTTTCCCTGAATTAAAAATAGATTTCACTAAGTTTAATGATTTAGAAAACACTGAAAATATAGAAATTCCCAGTTTTCTTATCAATCTCAATGAACTGGCCACAAAAGGAAAACTGGATCCCGTCATAGGGAGAACAAAAGAAATTAGGGCCGTCATGGAAATTCTAGGGCGTAGAAGTAAAAACAATCCTGTTCTGGTAGGAAGTGCTGGTGTGGGTAAAACCGCTATAGTAGAAGGTCTTGCGGAAATGATTGTGAAAGGAAATGTCCCTGATGTTTTAAAAGATAAAACGGTTTACAGCCTAGAGATGGGAAGCCTCATGGCAGGAACAAAATACCGTGGCGACTTCGAAGAGCGACTACAGAATTTATTAAAATTTATAAAAAGTAAAACAGGAGACGCTATTCTTTTTATTGATGAAATTCATCAATTGGTTGGTGCAGGAAAAACGGAAGGGGCCATGGATGCCGCTAATCTTTTAAAGCCAGCACTGGCCCGTGGAGAACTCCACTGCATTGGCGCCACAACTCCCGATGAATATCAAAAATATATTTTAGGCGATTCAGCTCTAGACCGCAGATTTCGAAGTGTACCAGTGAATGAGCCTTCCAAAGAAGACGCTATAGAAATTCTTATGGGTGTCAGAGAAAAAATGGAAACACATCACGGAATTAAAATTTCTGATCAGGCCATTTATAATTCTGTCTTTTTATCAGACCAGTATATTACAGATAAATATCTTCCTGATAAGGCCATTGATCTGATCGATGAAGCCGCTTCAGCTTTAAAACTTTCGGCAGAAAGTATGCCTGCACATCTTGTTGAATTAGAAGCTGATATTAGAGGTAAAATGATTTTGGCCCAAGTAGATAAAAACAATAAAGAGATCCTAGCAGAAGCAAAAATATTACAAAAAAAATTGGATCTAGAAAAAGAAAAATGGAATAAAGAAGTTTTGTCTTTAAAGAAGGTGTCTGAACTTAAAAGTCAGCTAGAGCGCTTGCGTTTTGATTTACAAAATGCTGAGCGTTCTCAGAATTATGAAGAAGCCTCTCGTTTGAAATATTCTCTTCTCCCTGAGGTAGAAAAGAAATTAACAGAACTTGAGCATAATTGGGTTTTAGATACATCTCATGTGGCGCAAGTCATCTCTCGCCAAACAGGTATTCCTGTGGAGAAAGTTTTAAAATCAGAGCAAGAAAATTTACTGGAACTCAAAGCAAAACTTAAAACTCGTGTGTTCGGCCAAGAAAAAAGTTTAAATGAAGTATGTGAAACCCTGATGACAAGCTATGCAGGCTTGAGTTCTTCTAAAAAACCATTAGGCTCTTTTTTGCTTTTAGGGCCTACAGGTGTTGGAAAAACTGAAACCGCCAAAGCTGTAGCCCAATTTTTATTTGGATCTGAAAAAAATATGGTTCGTTTAGATATGAGTGAATTTAGTGAGAAGCATTCGGTGGCCAAACTTATTGGTTCCCCTGCAGGTTACGTAGGATACGAAGAAGGAGGCGTTCTCACTGAAGCTATTCGTCGTCATCCTTACAGTGTTATTCTTTTTGATGAAATAGAAAAGGCCCATCCTGATTTTGCAGATATCTTGTTACAAATTTTAGATGACGCCCGCCTTACAGATAATAAAGGTCGAACTATTAGTTTTAAAAATACTGTGATCTTTATGACATCCAATAGCAAAAACCCTGAACAAGATTTCAAACCAGAAGTCTTGGGAAGAGTCGATGCTATCTTAAATTATAACAGCTTAAACAAATCAGTTATGAAAGAATTAGTCCTGAAACAATTAGAAGAACTTAATAAGAGACTCAAAGATAAAAAATTAGAAATTGTCTTAAATGAGAAAGCTCTGGAGCTTTTAGAAGAGAGAGGGTATCACCCTCAATATGGAGCACGCCCTTTAGAAAGTACGTTTAATAGAATGGTTATTAGACCACTGGCGCATAAAATCTTAAAAGGTGAATGCCCTGAAGGTAAGTTTTTATTAGGCTTTAAAAATGATGAGATGACCCTTGAAAAAATTTAAAGCAAAACCAAGCTATTTTTAATATTTCTGTTGAATAATCAGGGCTTAAGTAATTTAATAAGTATTCATGCATTTCTTATTAAATTTCTTCAAGCTTCTTTCCCATAAGCCCTTGGTAAGTCTGGATATTTCTACGGGGAAATACCGTATTAAAACTGCCGACAATGTGAAAGAACTTTACATGGCATTTGCTCTCAGATCAGAATGCTTTCAAATTCAAAGCCTGCCGATTCTCCCCATAGAATTTGATCGCTTCGATGCAGAATGCGACCACTTAATTGTTATCAATAATGACACAGGCAATGTCTGTGGTACTTATCGTTTACGCTCCAGCCTTTATCATTCTAAATTTTATTCTGAATCTGAGTTTAAAATTGATAATTTTTTGGCCACTGAGGGACTCAAGTTAGAGTTAGGTCGTGCCTGTATTCATCCTGACCACCGCAATGGTGTGGCCATGGATATTTTATGGAAAGGATTAGCGGCTTATATTCAAAAAACTAATTCTCGTTATCTTTTTGGAACAAGTAGTATTATGCAAACCACCCCTAAAACGATTCAATCTCTCACAAAATATTTTCAAGAAAAAAATTACTACTCTCATGATTGGGACATTCACCCTACTGATTCCTACGCCTGCCACTTACCTTCTTCCAGTCTTTCTGAACATAAAAATATAAGTGAAATTGTTCCTCCTCTTTTACGTGGCTACTTTAGTGCGGGAGCAAAGCTTTATGGAGAGCCTGCGTTTGATAAAGATTTTGATTGCTATGACTATTTCACGGTTTTAGATATGGAAAAAGTAAACCCTTCATTTGCTCGACGCTATTTAAAGTTATGATTTTTTTTTTTAAATTAAGCGCAATTATACTGACAATCTTGACCTATCTTATAACCACTCTTCCCATTTCTATAGGCCTTCTTTTTTCGCCCTATAAAACCAGAGTCATTCTTTCTTTTCTCACTTCTTTTTGCTCTAAAATTTGTTTGCGTATTTTAAAGGTTAAAGTAAATATTGCAGGCTCTGCCAATGTTTTACAAAAAGACAAAGGACTCTTTATTGTAAGTAATCATCTCTCCTACTTAGATGTTCTTATCTTTGCGTCTCTGTTTCCTGCCAGCTTTGTGACTTCTGAAGAAATGCATCAAACACCTTTTCTAGGTCAAATGAGTATGTTGGGTGGAAGTTTCTTTGTAGATCGAAGAGGGCATAAAAGACTTTTGCATGACATTGAAAAATTAAAATTAGCTCTTCTTAAAGGGTTGCGCATTGTGGTTTTTCCAGAAGCGACGAGTGGAAATGCCGAAAAGTTACACCACTTCAAACGCTCTCTCTTTAGGTCGGCCATTTTGGCCAAATCGCCCGTTCTCCCTCTTTGCTTAAACTATAAAACTATTAATGGAGAACCTCTTGGCCAGAAAAATCGTGATTTCGTTTGTTGGTATGGAAAAATGAGTTTTGCTCCTCACCTCAAAAAACTTTTAACGCTAAAATCAATCGAAGTTGAAGTAACATTCTTTCCTTTAATTGAAAATTATGCAGAAGAGATCGAAACTTTAGCACGAAAAACCCAAGAAATGATTGAGTCTCGTTTTAAATTTATAAAAAATTAAATATCTTCGGTAATGATAGCATCCACTCTACGATTTTTTCTTCGACCTTCTGCGCTCATATTATCAGCGATAGGCTCTCTTAACCCGTAGCCTTTGGCAGTTAAGCGTTCTTTTTTAATGTCATATTTATCGGCCATAATGTTCATTACCGATTCTGCTCTTTTTTGAGAAAGAATTTGGTTATAATCGGCAGTGCCAACATTATCAGTGTGCCCTGCAATCTCTGCATTCACTTCTTGATGCTTATCCATAAAATCTGCACCTTTTTTCATTTCTTTGTAGTATTCAGGCTCTACCACATATTTATCAGTTTCAAATTCGACGTTAAGATTAAGAGTTGCAATCTTTTTTTGTTTTTTAGAAGTTACGGGAGTTACAGGGGCTATCGGAGTTTCCTCAACTACCTTGGTTGGTTCTTTTTGTTTACTTCCAAAATAATAAGTTAAACCAATCATAGGAATCAACGTGGTAACTTCTTTTTGATGACGATTATCCATATAAACAGCATTTAATAAAGCTGAAATGAGCACATTATTGGATATAAAAGTCTCCATTCCAATTTTGCCTTTAATACTTGCAACTAAATCACTATTTACTCTATTTCCATAATTAGAAAGAGTAGAAACTCCTGCGGATAGACCTATCATCGGTTTCCATTTACTCTCTTCTGTAAAATAGTAAAGTCCACCTAGATGATAATTTTGTGAATAAACAGAGCTAATATTATATGCTAAATGATCGTAAGAAAATTCTAATCCCCATCTATTAGTTGGATGATAGCGAAGCCATGTTCCAAATCCAAAATCAGGATCTGCGGCTTTTTGCAGATTATGTGGGGCCAAAGCTATGTTAGCTCCGACACCTGCACCAATTCCCAGCTTACCTTTAAAATCTTGTGCGTTTAAGCCCATTGTTATCAGAACTAATCCCATTAATATTTTTTTCATTTTAAGCACTCCTGTGTTTATACAGTGAATGCTTTTTAAAGACGGATGGATATAAGGTAAACTACTTAGAGAACAAAAAAAGAGGGAGTCAAATGCTCCCTCTTTTTGAGATATGTATTTTCTTTAAAAATTATTCAGTAATAACAGCTTCTACCCGACGGTTTAGTGTTTTCCCTTCTTCTGTTGCATTATCTGCAATAGGTTTTGCAGGTCCAAATCCTTTGGCAGTTAAACGTTCTTTTTCAATTCCATATTTCTTTACGAGAGTATTCATAACAGCTTGCGCTCTTTGTGCAGATAAAACTGTATTATATTTTAGAGAACCAACACTGTCGGTATGCCCTGCAATTTCTGCTTTTACATTTACATATTGTTTCAGAAAATTAGCAACATCTTTTATATTACCTTCATACTGAGAACGAATAATTGATTTTGCTGTTTCAAATTGCACGTTAAGACGAATAGTTGCTTTTTCTGCTTTAGCACAACCATAAGCATTCACAGCTGTTCCTAACGCTGTTGTAGGACATTTATCTTCATCATTAAGAATGCCATCTTGGTCATCATCTAAAACCACAGGGGTAGGTTCTGCCGCTACTACTTTTTGTTCTTCCACCACAGGAGCTACCTCTTCTTTCGGAGCTTCTTTGGTCTTCTTTCCACCAAAATAATAAGTAAGACCTACCATAGGAACTAAAGTGCTGGCTTCTTTACGATGAGTATCTTTCACATGAATAAGATTTAAAAGTCCAGAGACAACTAAGTTTTCAGTAACAAATGTTTCAATTCCTAACTTAGCTTTTAAACTTGCAATAAGATCTCCATCTGAACCAGTACCATAGTTTGAAAAAGTTGAAACTCCAGCCCCTAGACCTACTAAAGGACGCCACTTACTATTTTGCATAAAATAATACAAGGCCCCTAAGTGGTAGTGGCCTGAGTTTACTGAGCTAATATCATACTCCAAACGATCGTATGAAAATTCTCCTGCTAACTGATTGTTAAAGTGATAGCGAAACCAAGCTCCAATCCCTAGATCAGGATCAGCGGCTTTTTCTAAAGCGTTAGGTCCTAAAACCATGTTGTAACCTAGACCAAGACCTGCTCCAAATTTTCCCGTCAGGTCTTCTGCATGAATTGCTAAACTAGCAATCATCATTAAACCCATCACAATTTTTTTCATTTCAAATCCCCTTTTATTATTTTTTAGCGACAGTCGCTTCTTTCAAAACATATTTAGCAATCAGAAAAACAACCAGTGCCACGATCATAAAATCAATGGCAGAGCCTATCACTTTCCCATAAAGAATTCCGTTATAGCTTAGTTTTTTGATATCATCCACATTAGCCGCACGCAAAGCTGGTTGAAAAACAAGAGGCATAAGGAGATCACTTACCACACTAGAAACAAATTCATTCAGTTTTCCCCCAATAATCACCGCAATGGCCAGTCCAATAACGCCATATTGCTTTAAAAAGCCCACAAATTCCTTCATCATAGGTTTGCTCCTTGTAACAGTTTAAGATTAAATAGATATGAATGCTGTGTAGATAGCATTTTTGTCTTAAAAAAGGAATGCTCTTTATGTTTATTTTCACAAAACTTAATTCTTTTTTTGAAACGACGAGGACTTTATCACTATGGGATCGGCTTTTTCGTTGGAAAAAATATCAGCATCTTAGTTTTGATGCTTATGCTGAATTTAAAGCTTTGAATGATAAACTAATGGAAGAATCTAAGCGACTCACTCTTTTTGAAACAAAATACGAAGAAATGCGCAGTAAGCTTTCGGCCAGTGAAACAAAAAATGTTCTTTTTGAAGAAAACTACAAAGAAAAAACCAAGGAGCTTTCCAGTATTTTACAAGAACTCCGTCTAGATAAAGAAACTCGGTTGCAAGAAAAAGAAACAGAAGAAAAAAAACTTAGACAAATACTGCAAGAATCATGGCAAAGACATGAAATAAATGTTGAACAAACCATAAAAGCTCTTTGTCAAAAACATCAAATCACTTATGTAGAAAAGGAAAAAATTCCCTTCACAGGGAAACCCGACAATACTGTTTCTATTGCCGAAGAATTTATTATTTTTGATGCTAAATCTCCGCAAGGAGAAGATCTTTCTAATTTTGCAACCTATCTCAGGGTGCAAGCTGAAAGTGCTAAAAAATACGCCAAGCAAGAGATGGTTAAAAAAGATATTTTTTTAGTTGTTCCTTTAAATGCCATGAGTGCCTTGAAAGAAACCTGTTTTGATTTTGCCGACTATCGTGTGTATGTCGTAACCCCTGATGTGTTGGAGCCGCTGCTTTTAAATCTTAAAAAAATTGAAACCTACGAGTTTGCGCAAAACTTAAGTCCCGAAGACCGCGAAAGCATCGTAACTCTTTTAGGTAAAATGGCCCACTCTCTTAAAAGACGCATCCAAGTGGACCATTATTTCAGCAAAGAATTTTTAAGCCTTCTCATGAGTGCAGAAAATCTCCCCCCTGATATTTTAGAAGGGGCCAAAAAAGTTGAACGCTCGGTCAAACTCAATCCTCCGCAAGAGAAAAGGGCCAAAGAAATTTCTCTTAAAAATTTGCATGAAGAAAATAAACAAATGCAAGGAGAGGCTCACGTGAAAGGTATTAATACGGATAAAGGAATGGAGAAAATGAATGAGATTCCGCTTTATGAAAGTCCTCTTAAGCAGAATGATTAGATCTCTTATATTATGGAATCAGGATTAACTCTTTCTTTATAGCATCTGAACAAGGCCTCTGCTTAAGGTAATTTTTACACAGTTACCAGTAAAATTTCTGTTTTTTCACATAATTATCTTATTTTTTAACCTAATTCATACTATAACTCTTTCAAAGATTTAAGGGGCACTTTTTATGATAGGAAGTAAAATATTTTTTCTTATATTGCTCTCTGCTTGCGCTAGCTTTACTTATGCAAACAGTTGGCAAAATGTGCCCGCTAGAAATGGGCAATACAGTAATGGGACCATCAATCTTAAGTTGATTATAGAAGGAGACGGAACGGAAACCAGAACGGCAAAAATCTCAGTAAGTCTTCCCGCAAAATTAAAAGATATTACAGATTCAGACTTAAAAGATTTATTATTAAAGTTAAGGGCCCAAGCAAAAACGACCTGTCCTTCATTGAAAAAAATTATTTTACCCCCAGATCTTTGGGCAGGTCGGGCAGCTAAATTTGATTATATTGACGTAAATGGTAAATATTTTTATCTTTTATCTATTAACGGAACCTCCGTTCTTCAGCTAACGCCTTCAGATACTCCTCCTCTGCAAGCACCGTCTGATGCTATTAATACTTCAGGAAACAAGATCCATCAAAAACTACAGCAGATTAGAACTTTAGAGGATTATATTGCCATGGTTTTTGATCACCCTTTTCTTTGGAGTTGGAGGGACGCCTATCAATCAGCAAATAACTTTTTTGGAAGGAACCAATCTCCGGAGTTTTTTCATAACGATATAAGAGTCTATAATTTTGATGAGGATGGAGCATATATTAGAGCTTTTTTACAAGCTTTTGTAGTGGCTCTTCCTGAGGATTATTGGCAAATGGATCTGTTATCAATATCTTCTCATCAAAAAGAAACCCAATGGATGGCCCGATGGAATCCTCAAATAGCCCTCATGCATGCCTTTAAAAGTTTAATTTACAAAGGAAAAAATCTACAGTCAGCCACCGATTATAAGATCTTTTTTATGGAAAATTTTGGGGAAGATTTTTTATGGGATAAGTTGAAATACCCTTTATGGGTTAGCTCTAACCTGAACACTGAAAAATTTACTAATTTTTACAATGAATGCTATAGTC
>JAGOVR010000127.1 GCA_018060635.1 Bacteriovoracaceae bacterium | reverse complement strand
AATGGATCCTGCTCTCATTAAAGCTTTTGGCATTCTTAAAAAAGCTTCAGCTATCACTAATATGAAATTAGAAAAACTTTCTAAAGACAAAGGTGCTTTTATTACAAAGGCCTGCGATGAAATTATGGAAGGAAAGTGGGCCGAGCATTTTCCTTTAGCTGTATGGCAAACAGGTTCAGGTACGCAAACTAATATGAATGTGAATGAGGTCATTGCTAGTCGGGCCATAGAAATATCAGGAGGAGAAATTGCCATTCATCCTAACGATGATGTGAATAAATCTCAAAGTTCTAACGACACTTTTCCTACAGCTATGCATATTGCGGCTATTTTAGAAATGGATGAGCGTCTTTTTCCAGCCCTGCAAAATCTTATTCAAGGTTTTGAAAAAAAAGTTCAAGAATTTTCTTCTATTATAAAAATTGGTCGCACCCATCTCATGGATGCCACTCCTTTAACACTAGGTCAGGAGTTTTCAGGTTATCTTACGCAACTAAAACATTGCCAAGAAAGTATTAAACAAACTCTTCCTTTCGTTAAAGAATTAGCTTTAGGTGGAAGTGCCGTAGGAACAGGACTTAATACTCACCCTAATTATGCGCGTATGGTAGCGCAAGAAATTGCCATTATTACCAAGAAAGATTTTGTAACCGCAGAAAATAAATTTGAAGCACTGGCCACTCACGACGCTTTAGTAGGCACTTCAGGTATGCTTAAAAAACTGGCCGTGGCCCTGATGAAAATTGCCAATGATATTCGTTTTTTAGGTTCTGGTCCTCGTTGTGGACTGGGAGAGCTTCTGCTTCCAGAAAATGAACCAGGGTCATCCATTATGCCAGGTAAGGTTAATCCTACACAGTGTGAGGCCCTCACCATGGTATGTGTGCAAGTGATGGGTAATGATGTGACAATAGGGCTTGCAGGCTCTCAGGGGCATTTTGAGCTGAATGTTTTTAAACCAGTACTTATTCATAATTTTCTGCAATCAGTGCGCCTACTTTCAGATGCCATGAATTCTTTTTATGAACACTGTCTGGTCGGAATAGAGCCTAATTTAGAGAATATAAAAAAGCATTTGGGCAATTCTCTTATGCTGGTCACGTCCTTAAATCAACATATTGGCTATGATAAATCCGCTGAAGTAGCAAAAAAAGCTCATAAAGAAGGGTTAACCCTCCGAGAAGCAGTGATAGAATTAGGATATCTCACTGGGGATGCCTTTGATAAAATTGTGGTCCCTGAAAGGATGATTAGTCCATGAGAAAAAAATTAACATTTTTATTTTTTCTATTTTTCACTTTCTCTGTTTATTCACAACAAGGAAAGGAAACAGTTGAAAGAATTAATTGTGTTGAGAAGTTTGCAGGAGCTGACCTTTGTTATAGGGGGTATGGTTTGTTTGGGGGTGTTATAGAATATTATATTTTTGATGTTTATGGTGAAGAGCAATTAAACAGCAGAGTTGTATGTGACAGCGATTCACCAGCGGGACAAAAAGAGTGTTATTTTGGAATAAAATATAAGAATCCAAAACAAGGAAGTTATAAAATTAAAATGATGTTTAAAGGAAAAGAAATTTTGGTGCAAGAATTTTCAGTTTAAGGAGAAGCCATTGCGTTTTTTATTTTTAAGTTTATTTTTTTTACTGCCAATGCTTACATGGTCTCAAGTTATTGTTCCACAAAAATTGAACATTATTTCTAATGAGGCAAATTCTCAGGAGAGAAAATTTATATTTAAATATGAAATAAAATTTGCAGGAATGACAGAAATTAAATTGATGATGGTCGATGAGAAGGGCGAGTTACAAGTGGTTCGCCAAGATCAAAGAGTTGATGAAAGTGGGCCGCATAGTGGCAATTTTAAAAATTTAAAAACAGGTAAATATTTACTTATTATAGAAAGTAAAAAAGCTGTAAAAGAAATTTCATTTTCAATTGATTAATTTCGTAGATATTTTTATTTCTTTCATTTTATTTTTCCAATAAAAACTTAAATAGTAAGAATTCAGCATAAGTCTTGAACTTGCCTCTCCTTGATAAATAGTGTCCCCCTGCACGGAATAGCCTAAGTAAGAGAGGTGACAGCGAATCTGGTGAAACCTTCCCGTCTTAGGCTCAATATCTAAAAGAGTTCCTTGGGCCATTTTTTCTTTAATTGTAATGAGAGTGTGAGCTGAATTGCCCTTATTGAAATCTACTCGTGATTTATTTTTAATACCAAAAATGGGAAGCGTTATCTCTAGCGTTTTTTTCCCTTGTAATTTGAGATAGGGACGATCACTTTCTTTCCAGTTTTTCTGATCAAAGAGAGAATCAACACCATGAGGAACTAAAGCGTGGTAGCGTTTCTTGATTTTTCTTTTTTGGAACATATCAAAAAGAGTTTTGTGAGTGAAGCGGTCTTTAGCAAAAATAACTAGCCCTGAGGTATCTTTATCTAAACGGTGTACAACGTAGAGCATTCCTTTTTTAAAATATTTTTGGGCCACAGCATAGAGCGAATGCTCTCCTTTAGCTCCCATGGTAACTAACCCATAAGGCTTATCTAAAATTAAGAGCTCAGGATCTTCATAAACAATAGAAAGTTTCATAACTTCTATGGTATCAAGACAATATGACTTTTTCTATCAAAGATGTGGAAAATAAAATTCCCGCGGAAGCACTGACTTTTTTTAAGCAAAACTTCTCAGCAGGGGAGTTGCGCAGTATTTTAGAGGCGATGAGACTTCCTCGTATTTCTAGTTTTAGGTTGAATGCACTTAAAGGAAATCGTAGTGAACTTTTAACTCTGCTTAAAAAAGATAATATCAAATTTCAAGAAATTGCTGGTATTGAAAATGCATTTGAACTTAAAAGTAAGGAAAAAGATTTTTTAAAGTCGCAAGCCTATAAAGAAGGTAGAGTTTATCTGCAAGGGCTTTCGGGCATTCTTCCTGTGCAATTTTTAAAACCTAAGCAAGGGGAAAAAATTTTAGATGTGGCGGCGGCCCCTGGTAGTAAAACTACACTGATGTCAGCCATGATGCAAAATACAGGTGAGATTCATGCACTCGACCCTGACTATGTAAGGCTTGAGCGCTTAAAATTTAATAGCAATATTTTGGGTGTAACTAATATAGAATTTTTTAAAACACAGGCAGAAAAATTTAAGTGTGAAGACAGTGAAGTGTATGATGCTATTTTGGCTGATGTCCCTTGTTCAGGTGAAGGGCGTTTTAATTTATATGATGCTAAAAGTTATTTAAGTTGGAAGGCAAAAGAGCAGGAAAAATTTCAAAGGTTGCAGTTAAAAATTATGAGAAATGCTCTGCGATTACTTAAGTCAGGTGGGCGTCTTATGTATTCCACTTGTACCTTAAATCAGTTAGAAAATGAACAAGTCATTCTGGAATTATTAAAAGAAGATCATACGCTTACTTGTGAAAATATTTTTCATTTTTCTCCTTGGTATCCCGAATTTAAAAAAATTGAGCAAGGTGGACTGCGTGCCTTAAAAATTATTCCTTCTGAGAGATTTGAAGGCTTTTTTATGTGTTTGCTAAAAAAAAATAGATAGCATATTCCATATAGAATGGAGTGAGTGATCAAAAACGCCTTATTTTAGCCTCTCTGTAAAAAATAACAACTATGTAAAAAATATAAGACTCCTTTGGGATATTGTCTTTTTCTGGTACAAAGAAACATCTCTTAAAAGTATAAAAATTATGAAGTATCAAAAGTCTTTTTTCCTTTTATTTTTGATCCTTATTTCTGGGAAAAATTTTCTTTATGCCGCTGACTCCACTTGTTTAAAAAAACAGTTGGCTTTGTTTACCGTGCAGGAAAATGATTATGTTTATTTGAATTTTAACATAGGAGGAGTTCCCACTCCTCCTCATTGGCACTTGAGATACTTTGTTACACCTCAGCGGATCATTGATCATCGTATTTTAGTTGGGGG
>JAGOVR010000126.1 GCA_018060635.1 Bacteriovoracaceae bacterium | reverse complement strand
CATATCAGATTTAGTATTTTTGGATGATGGTCTATTTTCTCTCTCAGGTGCCTCTGAATTTTCTACACCTTGAG
Organism: Bacteriovoracaceae bacterium; assembly: GCA_018060635.1. Lineage (GTDB taxonomy): Bacteria > Bdellovibrionota > Bacteriovoracia > Bacteriovoracales > Bacteriovoracaceae > JAGOVR01. The sequence continues at coordinate 3,897 of JAGOVR010000126.1, read as the reverse complement.
AAGGTCCACCAATAAATTGAATAGTTGTTGCGTTAATTTCAGTCGTGTAACGTTTTTGACCATCTTTATCATCCCAAGATCTAGTTTGAAGTCTACCTTCTAAAAAAACTTGGCGACCTTTACTTAAATATTGATTACAAAGTTCTGCCAGTTTTCCCCAAACCACAATGCGGTGCCATTCTGTTTTTTCTTGTTTCTGTCCTGAAGTTTTGTCAGTCCAATTTTCAGAAGTAGCTACTGAAAAATTGCATACTGCCGCCCCTGATGGAGTGTGCTTAAGTTCTGGATCTTGTCCTAAACGACCTAGGATAATAACTTTGTTAACGCTCATGTGTTCCTCCTGAAAAGTTGAAGATAGTTTATGCGAGGGTAAAAGCCAAGCTCTACTCTGCGCTGTTTTTAATATGCAAAAAGTTTTTTTTACAGGTTTTTTTCAAGTGCTTGATTTATGGGATTCATGATGGGTAGCGTGAGAAAAAAATAAAATTTAATTAATTATTTTTTATTTAAAACAGGACTTTGACTATAGGCAAAAATGAGAACAAAATAAATTCTTTATCCCCATGCCCCTATAGGAAAATAAAACTTGTGAAGAAAAGTCGTTCTTATCTACAAAACCAAGAAAATCAAAAAGGTCAGCTTACTATTTTTTTCGCTATTTCTATTACGCTCATTATTTCCATCATCGCTTTTGTGGTCAATGTTGGTTTGTATGTGAAGGCCAAAATTAATTTACAAAACGCTGTGGACGCCGCCGCTTGGTCAGGAGCTTCTGTTCAAGCACGCCAACTTAGTCAAATTGGTTATCTCAATTGGGAAATGCGCAATAACTACAAAGAATGGATGTTTAAATATTATGTTTTAGGACAATACGGAATTCCCATGGTGGAAAATCCAAATGCGAGTAATAGTTCTCAAATGAATTTTCGCATGATGGATTTTCAAAATGCCAATAGCCCTAATCCTACTTATAATAGAGACCGCTTTAATGTTCCCTCTATTTGTATTCACTTTGCTGGTAGTCACAATATTTGTAAAATTTTTAATATTCCTGGTCTTCCTCGTTTTGAAAATATAGGACTGCCTGACTTGGATGAAACCCATAACTCTTTCTTAGATCAAATTGTGGATATTAAATCTAGAGATTGCGCTAAACGCTCTGAAGTGAACTTTTTCACGGCCATGAGTTGGGCCTTTGGAACTAAAGCAACTGACCCCAATGTCATTCAAAATACTCCTGAAATTGCTATTCACCGTGTGGGTGCTTGGCCTAAAGGAATTGAACTGGCTTTCCGCATTCGTAACTTAGAATATATTTTAAACACTCCCCCTGAAAGTGATGGATTGTGTTTTAACCCTGGAACTTCTGATTGTGGTAAAAGTATTTCCGAATTAGAAAATACAGGAATCCCTAATCAAGAAAGATCCGTCAAAGCTTTTTATAGTGCTTGGAGAAATTTAGGTAATAGCAGTGACCGAGAATTAAAGGATAGTTTTGTTTTAACGGAACTAGCCCCAAGACCGCTCGCCTTAGGAGGGCGCTATTCTATTAGCAATCTTCTTATTCCCGAAAGTGTCCTTGCTAATTATCGCAAATACTACGTAGATCTTAGACTTTATCTTTTAAATCTGGTCACTTTTTATACCGCTTTTGTGACAACCACATCCACACCTACTGGAGGAACTGCAGTATTTGATACAGAGGAACAAGCCGCCTGTTCCGCCACCAAAGTAGGTCTCCCTATCCCAGGATTTCCTTTAGGCTTTGATAAAAATCCTGCCGCTGTTACTTATTACGCAGTAAAAGGTACTGCTCGTTTTACAGGGCTTTTTAATCCCTTTGGAGGAGATACTCTCATCACAGCTTATTCTGCGGCCAAACCTTTTGGCGGACGTATAGGCCCTAGACTTTTTAGTACTGATGGAGAAGTCATTCGCCCTCGCCTCTCTATTAGTGGTGGAGGAAGTTTGCAAGGTTTTCGTAGTCGCCAGTATTTAAGTTCCCTAGGTCTTAATAACAATCAATACCAAATAGGAAATCCTATTCCTGTCAATGGAGCAGGTAATCCTTTTTGGGTGACTAATGACAATAACGCCGTGGTAGGAGGACTTCCTTCTTCTTCTGATATGGTGTCTTTTGCTATCCCTAATTTAATTTATGAGCTTACCAATATGCCTGCTCAAAGTGGTGGTTCAGATAAAATCCAGCTCATTGATCAAAACCATTTAGGAGAAACTGGGCTTTACGACAAAGATCAATTTGCTCTTTTTCGCTCCCACTTGCCAGCAGGAGGAAGTTTAACTCCCTCTGCGATTGAAAGTGCTATCAAAAAAATTCGAGCCCCCACTCATTATGAAGCCCTCAATTATTTAATCCCTCACGCTGACAATAATCATAATGCTAACCCTATTGTCCAAACTGTTAATGGAAGTCAAAAATTAACTCTTTGGGCCCCTCTGTATCAAGCAGGAGGAGGTCTTGTTTATAATGACATGAATGATATCGTCAGAAGTCTTAATGACCTGATTGAAGTGAATAAAAAAGCTGTGGAAGCTTATGTGGATTCGCTGGCCTTAGTGGCAACTGAAATTGCAAATGAAGGGAGCAATATTGCCAGTGATGCCACTCTTTATAATAATGCGGCCAAAACCTTTTGGGATGGACCTTCGGCTTTTTCTACGGGCCCTCTCTCTTGCAATAGTATTGCGGGACTTTTTTCTTCTTTCTATAACAAAATTCCTGATTTCTCCTCAGGCCCTCGTTGCCCTAGAGCTTTAAGCGATTCTATTTTATCCTCTTGGCAGGCCCAAGCGGCTAATTCTGATTTTAGCACTTTCTATCAAGAAGATTTTACTGCTATTCAAACTAAATTACAGGACGGAAGCACGGAGTTAGAAGACCTTTTTTCTGCTTACATGCCTGGCCCTCGTCACGGGGCGGAAGAAGATGGAATGGTTTCCCACCCCTTTTTGCCTAATAATCCCGAAAACTTCAAACGGAACTTCTATTCCGCTAAATTTATTCCTTTTGAATTTTTAAGCGGTAGGTCAAGTTATAGTTACGGAAGCTCAAGTGCCGCTATTTATTCCGAAGGGGGGAATAGTAAGGAAGCGGAGGATATAGATACTCCTTTTGAGAACGATTTAGAAGAAAACGGTATTGATCTCATTAAAATAAAACAGTAGAAATATCTTATTATTTTTTTTAATTTAATTAAAACATTAAAAGGGGTTCATTATGGCAACAAAAAAAAAGGGAAAAGGGAAACCAGCTAAAAAAGTAATTAAAAAAGCTCCTGCTAAAAAAGCAATAAAAAAAGTTACTAAAAAACCAGCAAAAAAAGTCATAAAAAAAGCTCCTGCAAAAAAAGTAGTTAAAAAGACAGTTAAAAAAACAGTAAAGAAAGCTCCTGCAAAAAAAACTGTTCCAAAAGTAGTAAAAAAAGATCCTGTAAAAAAAGAAATAAAAAAAATAATTTCTCAGCCTATAGCTCCTATCGCACCCGTTCTTCCTTTAGATGATATTGATAAAGAATTTGAAGATACTGAACTAGAAAGCTACAACGATGAAAATCCCAAAGGAGCGGCAGATCCCATGGATATCGATGAAGAAGAACAAGCTTACGGTTGGGATTATGAAAGTGACTTGGATTTAGATGAAGAAGAGGAAGAAGAAACCAATAAAGTTATTTTTGAAGATGAAGACGAAGAATATGTTCGCTCAAAAAGTGGTAGTGAAGATGAAGAAGAGGAAATAGAGTGATAACCAAGCAGTTAACGCTTTATTATTTTGATGAGTGTCCTTTTTGTCAGCGGGTTCTAAAGTGTATTAACAAACTTCACTTAAAAGTAAGTTATGTCAATATCATGCAAGATCCCGCTGGAAGAGAAAAACTT
>JAGOVR010000024.1 GCA_018060635.1 Bacteriovoracaceae bacterium | reverse complement strand
GGGCTGAATCTTTTAGGAATTCCAGCTCCTGAGAAGATGTAAACACATCTATATAAAATCAGGGCCTGTCTTTAAAAAAAACGTTCTCCAAATCATCTTTTTTGAAGCTAATTTTTCTATTAATAAGTTCATAGCAAGAGTTTATAATCATATTTTTTTCTTTAGGGCATAAATCAGACGGTATAATACTTGGAGATTGGAAACAAGCAGCTTCTTTAGAGAGAGGGATATCTTTGTATGTATTCCTACAAAGCTCCATTGGAGAGAACTGCTGATTGCCCTTAGGAATTTTAATTTTATTTTCTAATAAATAATTAACAGTATCTCCTTTGATATTTTTCTCTAGATCTTCCATCATCTTTTTATTCTTTTCGGAACTGGCCAGATCTTCATATTTTTTATCTTGAATGGCACGAGCATACTCCCTTATTTTTTCATAATTAATTTGATGAAAAGGGATATTCTTCGCCTTCATGAGAGAAAGAATTTTATTTTCCTCAAGCATTTTTTCATCTTGTTGATATCTGAACTCTTTGAGATCTTTTGCAACACAAGTAGAATAATTCTCGCTTTCTTTGAGAGTCAATGAGGGTGCTCCCGAATAAATTTTAAACACACACGAAAAGTTTGATTTATTGATTTCCCATTCTTCAATATTGGTATCCGACGTAAGGAGAGACGCGACCTTTTCCAGTTCATTTTTATTTTGATCTAGACATCCTTCATCAGAAGTAAATTCAATTCCTTTAAAAACTTCATTCTTAATAAATTCGTATTTTTCACTATATAAATCTTTAGGCAAATAACGATAGGCACAAACACTTTCTGCAAAATCCTCCCCCGCATCAGTTTGAGCATATTCAGATATACAATTTTTAGGATGAGACGATTCTCCATTTTCTCCCCAATTACTAAAAGATTTCCATTCGGGAGTTGCATCCAAATTCTTATTACCCTTGGCCATGAATGAAAAATTATGTCCTAGTTCATGGGTAACAGCTACTTGCCTGGCAACTGCACTTTCTTTATCCCATGTATTATAGAAGTAAATACTGGCGTTTCCTGCTATAGCTCCTGAATCATAAGATCGATTATAGTGTGTTAACTCTTTGGGTAGTACTTTTGAAAATTTATTATCTTCATCTAATTTTTTCAAATTTTCATAAAAGCTTTGAGGAAGATCTTCTAAGGCCACTAAAACATCATCAAGCTCATCTGGCTCCCACCTAGCGCGACTTCCATTGGCAACATATTCGGAGGCAGGAATTTTAAACCTATGAGCGATGTAAAGTAGCTTAAGACCCATTTCTTCTCCCCAAATTTCCTTCACAGCACATGTGACATCCTTACACCCAGGACTTAGAGTGAAAATTTTCTGTGTATAATCGCTATTTTTTACATTAGTTAACAGGCGAAAAACATCTAAAAGCTCTGCACTATCAGAAAGGGAAACACCATTAATTACGACTTCAGAGATTGAGCTTGGCCGTTTTATATTATCTAGGTACGTTTTTATAAAAATTAGAGAAGGAGCGTTTTTAGTTTTACAAAAAGCGGCATCAGGGTCTACAGCACGTGCTACGTGGGAGGGTAGAAAACTAGAAGAGCGATCAGAGGCTAAGTCCGAAGATTGGCAAGAAGAGCTTGGTAAGTTTAGATTAGATGGATTGCTGATAAAATTAATGAACGGTGAAAAGGAATCTGATTTTTTCTGCTCAGGAGGTGGTTGGCAATGAGGTCCATCCAAAGCAAAAACTAAATTTTGAACAAAAAATACCCACAATAGGCATGAGTAAAGAGATCCCCTCATCATTCTTTTTCGGTTTATTTTCAACAATTCTTAATTTTGTGTTATTTCTCTCTTACTCAAATTTCACATTAAATAATTATCCAATAAAACCGATAAGATAATGACGTATTGCTCTCTTAAAAGTTCTTACGGGAGTTCATTTTTTAGCTATGAGAAAAATTTTATTTTTACTCTTATCCACACCCTTAGTGTTGTATGCTGATGAAAAAAACTCCTGTCTCACCTCAATTGATATATTTGATTCGTCAAATAAACAATTAATTTCTGAAATCGAAAAGACGATCACTCCTTTGAATAACTGCAATACATATCCTCGTGTTATCAACGTTACAGATATTGAATCCGTGACCGGTGTGCAAAAAAGATACCGAGTTGAGAGAAAATATAATGGAAAGATGACAGAATACACAGCGAAGTTAAATCTTCATCTTATTGCATTCAATTCAAAAATAAAAAATAAAAGCATAGAAGACATTAAGTTTTGTGTAGAAAAATTTGGAGATAAACTTTATAGAACAAAAACTGAAAGCTTGAATTTACAGGTAGAGTTTGACCAACCTAGTACTGAACATGTCGCGCCTCTATTGAATATCATCATCTCACCTCTTAAAGATCATAGACCAACCTCCGATGTCTATAGCATGCCTATGGATATGGATTGTTCTACTGTTATGCATGAGTTGCTCCATCAATTAGGGTTAGTAGATGAATATGAGGAAAAATTAAAAATACCCAAAGATCGTTCATGGGACAATTATGGGAGAGAAGTCAATAAAGCGTATAATTGTCGAATCAGGGGACCTGAAACTTCTGCCATGTCAGGACAAGGGATTTTTTATCGCCTTTCGGGAAATAAACCTTTTTGTTGTGCCTTCGAAAAGTTCTCCCAACAAGAAATTATAAATGAAACGGCTTATGACTATCAAATTAATTCAGCTTTTATGAAAGCCATAGAGCCGCATTGTGAGTTTATAAAAAGATATCATCTCTTAGATAATGAGATCAATTGGGGTAGTAGTAGCAATTTCATCTCTCATCATACCAGAGATCTCTTGCATACACACTCCCTGACTTTTAGAATTCCTGCTAAGGGTGGAGAGCACTTTTCTGAAGGAGAAGCTTACAATGAATTCTCCTGCAGATGTACAGACATACAGTGCAAAAAAATACGAGATACCTATGACGAGTATAAAAAAAATAAACAACTCTATTCTGACAAAAAAATTTGTAGCAATTCCTTTATTAATTTTGAGGATGAACCAGATCCTGCTGTTTCTTGCGTCCCTAACCCCCAGAGAAATGAACCAGTTCCTTCTATCCTATTACCTGCTCAGTTTAGATCTATCATTAACGGAAACTGCAACTCTCCAGAAGTTGTTATTTATAATCATTGTGCTAAGTTTGCTTATCAAACAGGCAACTGCAGTCCCCACGATGAATGGGTTCGATGTAAAGAAAGAGAAGGCCAAGCATGGCTAAAGTAGTTATTCTCAACAACTTATGCTGAATGTCCGATGATGAATGCAGAAAGTAATCTCAAAGAAGCTAGACTCTCTCTTTCTTTTGCTACTTCACAAATACTGAAAGTGGGGCTGAATCTTTTAGGAATTCCAGCACCTGAGAAGATGTAAACACATCTATATAAAATCAATACCTTATATTTAACAATTACAAATAACCTTGAATTAAGGTAAAAAAAGTCGTATTTTATCCCCTCTCTCACAGAAAATAAGCTTCTTTTTAACTTATATTAAAGATGTGAAGAGTTTTTCCAAGGTTTTTTATGATTAAAGTAAATCGTAAAGTTGAGTATGCGCTGATGAGTCTAGGCCACGTTCTCTCTAAAAAAAAGGGAGAGCTAACTAGTGCGCGCGAGATTTGTGATAGGTTTAAGATTCCCTTCGATACCATCGCCAAAGTTTTACAAATTATGAGTAGTGCAGAAATTTTATCTTCCGCTCAAGGTGTGCGTGGCGGGTATCAGCTGGTTAAAGATTTAAAACAAGTTAACTTTTTAGAACTCTGTGAACTGATTGAAGGAAAAGCGGCGCTTGTTGATTGTGAAATGCAAGGACGAGAATGTGAGTTTGCTTGCCATTGCAACATCATGTCTCCCATGAAAAATCTAGGGAAAAAATTAGAATCTTTTTTAAAGTCAGTTACGGTGGATGAACTTCTCACATCCCAAGCGGCCCCTGTCTTTTTGGAGAATATTGTATGACAACAGAAATGTTTAAAGATTACAAATACGGTTTTACGACTGATATTGAAAGTGAAGTTTTTCCGCGTGGGTTAAATGAAGATATTATTCGTTTACTTTCTGCTAAAAAAAATGAACCTGAATGGCTCTTAAATTTCAGATTAAAGTCTTATGCTAAGTGGCTGACCATGGTTCACCCCGATTGGCAAAAACCTAAATTTGCCATTCCTGATTTTCAGAATTTATTCTACTATTCGGCCCCTAAAAAAAAGACGGCCAAGTATCAAAGTTTGGATGAAGTGGACGAAGAAGTTTTAAAAACTTTCGAACGTCTAGGTGTCCCTGCTTCTGAACAAAAAAGACTAGCTGGTGTAGCGGTGGATGCGGTGTTTGATAGCGTATCTGTTGGAACCACTCATCAAAAAGAATTAGAAGAACAAGGAATTATTTTTTGTTCTATTTCCGAGGCCGTGCAAAAACATCCTGAACTTGTAAAAAAATACTTAGGCACGGTAGTGCCTGCCAGTGACAATTTTTATGCCGCTTTAAACTCTGCCGTTTTTACCGATGGTTCTTTTTGTTATATTCCTAAAGGTGTTAAGTGCCCTTTGGATCTTTCAACTTATTTTAGAATTAATGCGGCTGAAACAGGTCAATTTGAACGAACACTTATTGTGGCGGACGCAGGAAGTTTCGTGAATTATTTGGAAGGATGTACTGCTCCCATTCGCGATGAAAACCAACTCCATGCCGCTATTGTGGAACTTATCGCTTTGGATGATGCAGAAATAAAATATTCGACCGTTCAAAATTGGTATGCTGGAGACAAAGAAGGGAAAGGTGGGATTTATAATTTTGTGACCAAGAGAGGAAACTGTTTAGGAAAAAATTCTAAAATTTCTTGGACTCAAGTGGAAGCAGGTTCGGCCATCACTTGGAAATATCCTAGTTGTAATTTGATTGGTGATAATTCCCAAGGACTTTTTTATTCAGTCGCTCTCACCAACAATCATATGAAAGCAGATACTGGAACTAAAATGGTGCACATTGGGAAGAATACCAAGAGTACCATTATCTCCAAAGGAATTTCTGCCGATTTTTCTGATAACTCTTATCGTGGTTTAGTTAAAATTATGCCTTCTGCTACAGGAGCTCGTAACTTTTCCCAGTGTGATTCTATGCTGATTGGAGATAAATGTAGTGCTAATACCTTCCCTACTATTGATGTAAAAAACCCTACGGCTATTGTGGAACATGAGGCTTCCACTTCTAAAATCAGTGAAGATCAAATTTTTTATTTAAAGTCGCGAGGCTTGTCTTCAGAAAAGGCTGTGTCGCTGATACTCAATGGGTTTTGCAAAGAAGTATTTAAAACTTTGCCGCTAGAATTTTCAGTAGAGGCCGTCAAATTATTAGAAATGAAATTAGAAAATAGTGTAGGTTAAAAAAGGATTCAATATGCTTAGTATTAAAAATTTAAAAGCTAAAGTTAAAAATAGTGATGAAGCTATTTTAAATGGAATTAACTTAGAGATAAAAGCGGGCGAAGTGCATGCCATCATGGGCCCTAATGGTTCTGGGAAAAGCACCTTATCCAAAGTCATTGCAGGACACACTGGCTATGAAGTTTTAAGTGGTGAAATCACTTATGAAGTCAGTGGAAAAAAAATTAATCTCCTAGATTTAGAAGCAGACGCTCGTGCTCGCCAAGGTATTTTTTTAGGCTTCCAATATCCTGTAGAAATACCGGGAGTTTCAAACAATACATTCTTACGCGAATCTTTTAATGAAATTTGTAAAGCACAAGGTGCTCCCACTTTAGATCCTTATGACTTTGAAATTTTTCTAAAAAAGAAATTGCACCTTTTGCAGATGGATGAAAGTTTCATGCATAGACCTGTCAATGAAGGCTTCTCCGGAGGAGAAAAAAAGAAAAACGAAATTTTACAATTACTCACTCTAAATCCAAGACTTGCCTTACTAGACGAAACGGATTCAGGCCTCGATATTGATGCCCTTAAAATTGTATCTTCTGGAGTGAATACTTTTAAAAGCAAATATAATGCCGTGGTTTTAGTTACTCATTATCAAAGACTTCTGGATTATATTGTTCCAGATTTTGTACATGTAATTTACCAAGGAAGAATTATAAAAACGGGCGGCAAAGAATTGGCTTTAGAACTAGAAAGCAAAGGCTATGACTTTCTGATCCAAAGCCACACTTAAGGAGTTTTTGTGTTAGTTGTAAAAAACATTCAACCTGAAGCGGCATTCACCTTAAAAAAACTAGAGCAAGCAGTTCTCGTTCATAGAGCAGGATCTTCTTCGCAGAAAGTGCTTATCTCTCTGGATGAAGGGGCCATTCTTGAACACATCATTATTGCGGAACCCGCTCAAGGAGAAAAAAATTATCATGTGAATGTAGAACAAAAACGTGATTCTACTTACAAGTGCACTTTGGTTTCTTTGGGAGCTGGCGAAAAAGATGAAGTTCACTACAATATAGATGTAAATCTTTTAGGCGAAAACGCTGATTGCAACTTGCAGGCGGTTTATGCTTTAAAAGATGATGTTAAAGTACATTTTAAAACTAAAATATCCCACCAAGCATCCCACACTAAAAGTACTCAGAAATATAAAGGGATTATTGCTGGGAATGCTTTGGCGGTTTTTGACGGAACAATAGATATAAAACCTCACGCCCAAAAAACCCATTCAGCACAGAGTAATAAAAATCTCCTTTTAGAAAAAGGACGCATTCAAACCAAACCCACACTTACTATTTCTGCTGATGACGTAAAATGTTCCCACGGCGCAACCATTGGTCAAATGGATGAGGAAGCTTTGTTTTATCTACAAAGCCGCGGCATCCCCTCTTCCTCCGCTCGTAAGATGTTAACTCATGCTTTTTTACAGGAAATTATTTCCACCATAAGTCAGAAAGAAATTATTCAAGAAGTTGAGAAAAATCTTTGGGATAATTTTGAAAGTCAGGTAAATATTCTATGAAAACACTTCAGCAAATTCGAGACGACTTTCCTCTATTAAAACGTCAGGTACATAATAAGCCACTTATTTATTTGGATAGCGCGGCCACCACATTAAAGCCATTATGTGTGACAGAAAGTATCACTCGCTATTATACTGAAGAGACTGCCAATATTCATCGTGGAGTGCATTTTTTAAGTGAGATTTCTAGCGAACGCTACGAACACACTCGTGAAATCATTAAAGATTTTATTCAAGCAGAATCTACTCAGGAAATTATTTTCACAGCAGGGACTACCGCTAGCATTAATCTCATTGTTTCTAGTTTTGGGAAAAAATATATTGAGGCAGGAGATGAAATTCTTATTTCTGCCATGGAACATCACTCCAACATTGTCCCTTGGCAAATGTTATGTGAAGAAAAAAAAGCTCGGCTTAAAGTTATACCCATGGATCATCAGGGAGTCTTGAACTTAGAGACTTACAAAACATTATTAACAACCAAAACTAAAATAGTGGCCGTCGCTCACGTCTCTAATGCCTTAGGCACTGTTAATCCTATAAAAGAAATGATTGCGTTAGCTCACGCTAAAAACATCCCAGTCCTCGTAGACGGCGCACAGGCTATCGCACATTTACAGGTAAATGTGCAAGATTTGGATGCTGATTTTTATGCCTTCTCTGCTCATAAGCTTTATGGTCCTACTGGTTGTGGTGTGCTTTATGGAAAAAAGAAATGGTTAGAAAATCTTCCCCCATATCAAGGTGGGGGTGACATGATTGCTTCCGTCACCTTTGAAAAAACGACTTATAATGAACTCCCTTTTAAGTTTGAAGCGGGAACTCCTGCTATTGCTTCAGTGATTGGCATGGGTGTGGCCATAGAATATATCAAAAATATTGGCTGGGATTTTATAACAAAACATGAAAAAGAAATTTTAAATTATGCTCACGAAAAATTATCGCAAATTCCTTTTATAAAAATAATTGGAACCGCCCCTCTCAAATCAGGTGCTATTTCTTTCATCATGGAACATGTGCACCCTCATGACATTGGCACTATGGCCGACCAAGAAGGAGTAGCCTTGCGCACAGGACATCACTGCGCTCAACCTGTCATGAATTTCTTTGGTATTCCTGCTACGGCTAGAGCTTCTTTTGGCATTTATAATAATAAAGAAGATGTAGATCATTTGATTTTTGCCTTAAAAAAAATCGGGGAGTTTTTCCTATGAATGAAAACCTACAAGAGCTTTATCAGTCTGTTATTTTAGATCATAATAAAAATCCTAGAAATTTTAAAAAACTAGAAACGCCCACTCATCACATTGAAGGTTTTAATCCTTTATGTGGAGACCACCTATGGCTTTATTTAAATGTAAAAGATGATGTAATTGTTGACATTAGTTTTGAAGGACAAGGTTGTGCGATTTCTAAAGCCTCTGCCTCTATGATGACAGAAGCGCTTAAAGGAAAAAATGTAGCGGATGCGCAAAACATCTTTAATGAAATGCACGCACTCTTAACTCACAAATTAGATCCTGACAAAACACCTCATCACCTAGGGAAATTACAACTTTTCTCAGGTGTGTGGAAATATCCTGCAAGAGTAAAATGCGCCATTCTTCCTTGGAGAAGCTTAAGTGAAGCTCTCAGTGGAACCAATACAGTTATAAAAACGGAGTAATAAATATGCAAACGAGTCATCATGAAAATTTAGAAATTTATGTGGAACCTACGCCCAACCCTAATGCTTTTAAATTTATTTTAAATCGCATTGTAAAAACTACAGGTAAAGCTGGCTACAAAACTCCCTCTGAATGTGGTGAAAATCTCTTAGCCGCGGCCCTGTTTACTATTCGTGGAGTAGATCAAGTGCATTTTTTTGAAAATGTTATTACCATCAGTAAATTCTCCTATGAAGAATGGGACGCTATCGAGCCCCAAGTGAGGTCTTGTCTTGAAGAAAAAATCCAGACTCACAATCCTGACTTTAAAGAACTCAACCCTGAACTGGAAAGACGAGAGGCTTTATCCCCTGATCTGCAAAAAATTGAAGAAATTCTCGATCACACCATTCGCCCTGGTCTGCAAGGTGATGGAGGGGATCTAGTGTGTTTAAGTTATGATAAAAATATTTTAATGGTGAAGTATCAAGGAGCTTGTGGCACTTGTCCTAGCTCTTCTGCTGGGACGTTAGAAGCCATTAAGGGAATTTTAAGAGATCAATTCAATCCTGAAATTGAAGTGTATATTCAACCGCAATAAAAAAGCTCCCACAACGGGGAGCTTTTTGTATAATTTTTGTATTTCAAAAATTTTCTAAACGTCTCGAGCCCCCTGTGCAGAGGTTTGTTCATTTACTTTACCAGCTCCTTTTTCAACAATAGGCTCTATTTTTATTCTTTTCTTAGAACATTTTTTGTAGTCTCCACAAGCACTGTCAGGACAGGTAAAACTATCTCGAACCCACTTAGTGGTTTCTTCTCCTTCTTTTTCTTTCACTACTTTTTTACAGCTTACTTCATAGCTACAAAACTTTTGTGCGGGAACTGGAACTTTAGTGGCACTTTGGCAAAACTTATACCCATTATCTGTGAAAACTTTTGCTTGTGCTTTTAAATAATAAGAGGGTTCAGCACTTACAAGCCCTGCAACAGGTGGGATTTCCATTTTAAATCTTATATTTAATTTCTCAACACATTCAGAGGAACTATCTGCGATTTTGAATTCAGTTTCTTCACCAAAACGAATTGTTTGTAAATCTGTTATCACTTTTTGAGCTTGTTTTAATTTTTCTGCCAATTCCGCACCCGTTTTCTCCGAACCTTTCACCGCTAGGATAGATTCAATCTGTGATTTTAAAACTTCTGGGGCCCCCTTAGGGAATAGGTATTTTAATGCTGCTGCTAACTCTTTTTGAGCATCTTCAAAAGATTTCTCTTGAGCTATTTGTTGATCTTCAAGAGCTTTAAGTTGTTTTTCCAATTCCGTTTTTTGTGCTTGAACGTTCAAAATCATTTTATCTGTATCTTGAACAATTTCAAAAGTTCGAATATCTCCATTTTTTGAATCAACTGTTTTTTCAGTGCTAACTAACTCTTGAGCCTTACTACTAGCAGCTTCAATTTTACTAATGGCCGCATCTTGATCTTCAGGAAGTATTCTCTTAGCTTTTACAATAACACTCTCTTTTATAGATTCTAATTCTTTCCTCGCCAATTCTAATTTTTTTGCTTGCTGTGTCGCCTTCCAAGCCTCGTTTTTTGTTTTCAAATTAGCCTCAGCCAAACCAATTTCTCTTAATCTACCTTTCTTGCCAAATTCATCCAAAATTGTTCCATCAGGCTTTTTCAGGGCTTCATATTTTGCATTAAGCTCTTCTGTTTTTTTATTAAAAGAATATACATCTCCATTCGCCGCAAAAAATTCTTTCTTTGCTTCTTCTAAGGATATGAGTTTAAGTTCTTTGGCTTTCTTTCCACTATTTAAAAAATCACGACTTAAAAACTCTTCTTTTGCAAATTCATTATAGGCATTTACATAATCTTCTAAAATAGTTTTTTTGTTAGCCTCAAAACGCTCTTCTAATTCTTTCTCCGAAAGTCTCTCTCCTACAGCAAAGACTCCCATCAAAGGAAAAGACATCAAAAGACCTAATAGAAAAATTTTACTCATAAAGCTCTCCTTAAAAACGAAGCTATCTTCAAATCTTATCGAACTATCTGAAAGAATACTTTAAATGTGAGATGGCTCAACAGTGCTCTCACCTTTTTGTAATCTAAGCTATTGAAATAATGTAATATATTCCAATAGTGCATTTTACTCCACCCAGTTTTTAGGGCGATAATAAGAAAGCATCTCTAAATGCTTAGGATGCGTTGGTTTATAATTGTACGTAAATTTACAACGAGCAGGCAGAGAGATTAGAATAGACTCCACTCGCCCTTTAGTTTTGAGACCAAAAAGAGTTCCTCGGTCATGCAGTAAATTAAATTCTACATAACGCCCACGACGATGGAGTTGAAAATCTTCATCTTCAGCTGTCCACGTTTTATGCATTCGTTTTTTAACAAGAGGGAAATAAGATTTAATAAAATGACTCCCTAAATTCGTCACCATTTCAAAATCTTTTTGGGTATCACCTGAATTATAATGATCAAAAAAAATCCCTCCAATTCCTCGCATCTCTCCTTCTCTATGATGATTGACAAAATACTCATCACATTCTTTTTTCATTCCATCATAGCAAGCGTAAGGAGCACAGGCCTCTTTCCACACTTCATGAAAATATTTGAAATCTTCAGGATAAGGATAAAAAGGAGTAAGATCGGCCCCTCCTCCAAACCAAAATTTTGAACCTTGCTCAATCATGCGAAAATTAGCATGCACTGTTGGAACTCTGGGGTTCACAGGATGAATAATGAGGGAAATACCACAGGCCCAAAGGGAATCGCCATCACCTTTAAGTTCTTTGGCAAACTTAGGGTCAATTTTTCCAAAAACTTGTGAAGTATTAACCCCTGCATTTTCAATCACCTTTCCTTGAAAAGCTCTTGTAATACCTCCTCCCCCTTTTCCTCCTTCATAATCTTCTCTTTCCCAAGGGTCATTTGTCACTTTGACTTGGGGATCTACTTCCTGCAAAGCAGATGTAATATCATCTTGGAGTTTTTTTACAAAGAGATGGAATTTTTCTTTTAAGTTTTTCATACCTAAAAAATAGCCTGAGGTATAAACCAAAGGGAATGATTTTTTTCATGTTTTGAGCTAAATCTTTAAAATAAGGCAAGTTAAGACTAGGTGCATTATTCTTAAAGAGGTTTGCAGTTTTTAGGAAGCCTGCTACCTTTAAAGACTTCTTAGTTTATCTATTTAAGGAGAATTTTTATGGAAATATTAGTGGTTACTAGCAAAATCAAAAAATACATTAAAGAACAAGCAAATCTTAGTACTTCTTCTAACTTTGCAGAAGAATTGTCAAAATTTGTGGCAAAAACCTGTGATGAGGCCATTGAAAATACTAAAAATGCTGGCCGTAAAACAGTTATGGGAAAAGATTTTATTTTTAATGATGAAAATGCTCAAGTGACTGACGTCTTGGTTGTGGCCTCAAAAGTGAAAAAATACATCAAAGAAAAGGCCGATTTTAATACCTCAGCTAATTGTGCAGAGCAATTGACTCTGGCAGTTCAAGATTTATGTAAAAAAGCCATTCAAAATGCTATAGATCAGAAGCGAAAAACGGTTATGGACCGTGATTTGCAAGGACTTTACTAAATTTCTTGCCTAAATAGTTAAATTCTTGTACATTTCACATTCTTTAATATTTTTTGGAGGCAAGACCTATCATGGCTCACACATTGGTTGAAGTAAGAGTTGACGAAAAACTGGGAACTGAAAAAGCACTTAAGAAGTTTAAAAGACTGTGCGAAAATTTCGGCGTGGTAAAAGAATTTCGTAAACGTCAAAACTACAGCAAGCCTTCTGTTCGACTTAAAGAAAAAAGAGAAGCGGCAGAAAAACGTCGTCATAAAACAAATATGAAGACTCGTTATAGCTCTAATAAGATCTAATCACTTAATTTAAAAATTCCTTCCACCGCATGATGATCTGATAAAGGTTTTCCACTTTTATCTTCGACTGCCATAACCGATTGCTGAACGCTTATTTTTTTAAAAAGCCCTCTATTTAAAATTAAAACATAATCTAAAAGTTGTGGTGGCTCACTCTTCCACGCTAATGAATTGTTATTTCTATCATAACTATAACGAAGGCTTTTGTTTGTTAAGTTCATCGTTTCTACAGAAACGTTATCCTCCTGCGCTAGCAAAAGCATCTGCTCATATTTTTCTTTGTCATAAAAATTAATATTTAAATCTCCCGCTAAAAACACAGGGATTTTTGATTCTTGTGAGCATCTCTTTCCTAAACTATAAATATCCTGAAGTTGTGCTTTTTGAATTTCAAAAGAGTCATCTCCCACCACACTTTGCATATGTGTTCCGAGGACACAAAAAGGATGCCCCTCTTTTTCAAAAGTCACTGCTAACACACCCTTGTCTGCCATTTTATTATCTTTATAAAAGAAAGGAAGGCTTTTATCGTACATAATAAATTCTTGTGATAAAATTTTAAATCGACTTATTAAATAAACCCCTGAGGAAAGCGTAAATCCTTTTCGCTTTCCTCTTTGTGGAGTGCTTATACTGTATTCAAAATCCGTCAAATGACTTCTAAGAATCTCCCCATATTTTTTTACAAAAACTTCTTGTAGTACAACCACATCATATTTTGATAAAAGTTCAGGCAACATTTTTGATATTTGTATGGCTCTTGCTTTTTGCTCTGTATGTAACGCAAGTCCTAGATCTGGTAAAAGATACGTATTATAAGTAAAAATAGAAATTTCTAGTGCATAAAGGGATGTACTCATTAAAAATAGCAATAGGAATATTTTTTTCATATCGTCAAAATCTCTCATAATTTAAGGATTTCTAATCCTTAAAAATACTCACATTTCACAAGGATTTTTAATATTTTTTAGGTTACAATAATCTAAATAAAAACGAAGGATCTGTCATGAAAGCTCTTATAAAAAAACTGCCTGAACGTGGTCTTTGGATGGGCGAATTACCTATGCCGTCTATCAGTGATCATGAAGTTCTCATTAAAATTAAACAAACGGCAATTTGTGGAACGGATGTGCATATTTATTTGTGGGATGAATGGTCGCAAGAAAATATCAAAACGCCCATGGCCATAGGACACGAATTCTTTGGTGTCATTGAAGAAGTAGGCAAACACGTGACTCACTTAAAAAAAGGACAGCGTGTTTCTGGTGAAGGACATATTATTTGCGGACAATGTAGAAACTGTCGTGCAGGAAAAGGTCACCTTTGTATTAATACAGTTGGCATTGGTGTAGGCAGACAAGGTGCCTTTGCAGAATATTTATGTATGCCTGCATGGAATGTTTTCCCTATCCCAGAGGGAATTAGTGATGATGAGGCTTCTATTATGGATCCCATGGGAAATGCCGTTCATACAGCACTCTCTTTTGATATGGTGGGAGAAGATGTTTTAGTCACTGGCGCAGGCCCCATTGGCATTATGGCGGCCTTGACCAGCCAACACGTAGGAGCACGCCACGTAGTTCTCACTGACATTAATCCTGATAGATTAGCTTTAGCAAAAAAAGCGGGAGTTAAAAATACAGTTCTTATTACAGAAAAAAATTTAAAAGATGTCATGCACGAATTAAATATGAAGGAAGGCTTTGATGTGGCCTTAGAAATGTCAGGTAGTGAAAAAGCCTTAGATGATATTTTAAGTTTTTGTAAAAATGGAGCTAAGATTGCGCTCCTTGGAATTTTTAAAAAAAATGTCAGCGTAAAACTTAATCAAGCTATTTTTAAAGGAATGTTTATAAAAGGAATTACGGGGCGAGAAATTTTTGAAACGTGGTATAAAATGTGTTCTATGATTCAGTCAGGACTTGATGTCAAACCTGTAATCACTCACCATTTCCCCTATACTAAATTTGAAGAAGCTTTTGAACTCATGGTAAGCGGAAAATCAGGAAAAATAATTTTAGACTGGGATAAATAGTATGAGCTACCAAAAATCACAGGAGATTTTTTCTACAACTCTTAAAAAAATAAAAGAAGATGGTTTGTATAAAGAAGAACGCCTGATTACATCGAAGCAAATGGGAGAGGTGACTGTACGTTTTCCTGAAACTGCCCCTGAAAAAAAAGTCATCAACCTTTGTTCCAATAATTACCTAGGACTGTCTTCTCATCCAGAAATTATAGCGGCCGCTCATGCGGGACTAGAGACCAGAGGATTTGGTCTTTCTTCTGTGCGTTTTATTTGTGGAACGCAAGATATTCACCGCGAACTAGAAAATAAAATGAGTTCTTTTTTAGGAACGGAAGACACCTGTCTATTTGGTTCTTGTTTTGATGCTAATGCCGCTCTCTTTGAAGCGTTACTTACCGATGAAGATGCTATTTTTTCTGATCGTCTGATTCATGCATCTCTTATTGATGGCATTCGTTTATGTAAAGCTAAACGCTTTCCTTACGAGCACTGTGACATGAAAGATTTGGAAGATAAATTAAAAAATAATTCTGCTCGTATAAAAATGATTGTGACTGACGGCGTTTTTTCTATGGATGGGGATATGGCCCCTGTAGACAAGCTAGTAGAACTGGCAAAAAAATACCAAGCACTCTTAGTGGTAGATGATTCTCACGCTACAGGTTTCATTGGTAAAACAGGAAGGGGTACTCACGAATATTTTAACGTGATGAAAGATGTAGATATTATTACAACGACTTTTGGTAAGGCTTTAGGC
>JAGOVR010000125.1 GCA_018060635.1 Bacteriovoracaceae bacterium | reverse complement strand
TACTTCATAACTGGCCCTGCGATCACGCACAGGGTGAGTTAAGCGTTTAACTGTTTCAATATTTTGAGCAATCACAAACGGAGAGCTTTGGGCCAAGGTATGCATATGTTCTTCCAGACCTAAAAAGTCAGGAATAAGTGTTTCCACTTTAGTCTCAGGATGCATCTGTCTAATTTTTTTTACCACTTCAGCAAAATGACCACTGCCATAATCAGGTAAATCATCACGATCTACGCTGGTGATCACTACATAACGTAAAGACATAAGTCCCACCATTTGTGCTGACTCTTCAATTTCTTCCAAACGCACAAAACCTTTGGGGTTTCCTGTATTGACATGACAAAATTTACAAGCACGAGTGCAAGTGTCCCCTAAGATCATAAGAGTTGCAGTGCGGGCCGACCAACATTCACCAATATTGGGACATGAGGCTTCTTCACACACGGTATGCAGTTTTTTTTCTCGCAGAGATTTTTTTATATCCCTAAAATTGTCTCCCGAAGGAAAACGAACTTTAAGCCAATCTGGTTTTTGTGAAAGACCTGTCATAAAATTAAAATTTCATTTTAATATGCCAAGGAATACTCACAGAGAAAACCACGGCAGAAGTATCTAATTGATTAGATCCAGATAACGCACTACGGGTTTTAGTGGCCCCAAATTGCTTTTCATCGTAATTGAGCCTTTGATATTCTAGGTTCAGACTTACGATGGGAAGTCCTGTGAAACCTACTCCTAAGCGAAAGCCGTTCCCTTTGTAACTATTACCTACGGCATCTTCAAAGTCAGAGCTAAAAATATAAGTGGCCCATCCTCTTAGCATAAAGGGCGTCATGAGCCCTACCACTAGTCCAAAGTTTTTCTCATCGTAAGAGGCTTCGCTAAAGCCGCCTCCAGCTTCTCGGTTCGTACTGCCATAGGTTCCATCTAATCCGCCAAAAACAAAAAATTTAGGAGTAAATTCAAAAGTTGCGGCGGCTTTAATACCTAGGTTAATTCCATTGTAACTACGATCAGCATTTAATTCGTTTGTATTTCCTAAAAGGTAACCCAAAGAAGGGTCCAGTAATATACCCACGGCATGGGAGAGCGAGCTGGTTAGGAGTAAGCACAAAATGATTTTTTTCATAGGTAAAGTCCTTCTCAAAATAAGGGAGAGATTGAGACAGATTATAAACAACATAGGGGTGAAAGACAAATAAGGAAGGACTATTTTAACTCAAGTTTCTTTACAAAATTGATAAACACGCACTCCAAGACTCTTTTTCGACACATTCTTTAAAAGAGAGGAGCTCTTCAGATTGAGACTGAATAAGAAGTGGGAGATCAGCTAAGTGCTTAAGAAAAGTTTCAGGAGAGGAAACCTCTTTTATCCAAAGGGTCATATTTTCTAATTTTTTTAGAAATTCAGCGGGTGATTCAGTATCATTTTTTGCACGCATAAGTTCTTTGATGAGGTCTGCTATAAGGCTATCTTCTTTTTCTATATCAATGCCCCATTCTTTTTTTTCAAAAAATCCGTACAGATCATTCTTAAGTTGCATCGCCTCGCTAGCTACACAAATATCAATATGTTTTTCATTTTCAGTTTTTTCTGCTTGAACAGCTTCACTGCGAGTTTTTGAGGTATGAGAAGTGGACTCCTTACAACTGCTAAGGAATACAAAACATAAAATAAGAAGAGGGTACATTTTTTTCATAAAAGTATCTTTAATATAGAGCAACCCTCATGCCAAAAAAAGGGCATAAAAAGGCCCGTTATTCATTACTTCCATGACAGTTGTCAAAGTTTTAGACACTTGAGAACTGAGAGAAGGTATGTTATAAATCCATAAATTTTATATATCAAACATTCTTCTACTTGACGTAAAGTGGAAGACGATGACCTAAGGAATTCTTACGTGAACGCTTCAAACAAAACACTACCTTCTTTGGTAGCAGATTATTTTTCTCCTGACCTTTTCCCCACTACAGCGAAAACCCCACGCAAGTTTTTGGTTTTTTTTAGAAAGCATCCTCAAGTTCAAAGATTACAAAAAAATTTAGGGTATAAATTTAAAAAGGCACAAAATTTAGTACAAGCGTTAAGTCATCGCTCTTTTGTCCATGAGAATTTAGACCTAGGATTAGAAAGTAATGAGAGGCTAGAATTTTTAGGGGACGCTCTTTTAGATCTTTTTATTGCTCAGACCCTTTTTGAATACCATCCTCAGGCAGAAGAAGGGATTTTGTCCCGCTTAAGGGGAGCTTTGGTCAATCAAGAAATTCTTGCACAAATTTCTAATCAGATTCATTTATCTGATTGCCTTATGGTAGGAAAAGGTGAATTTAAAAATAAGGGACATGAGCTTCCTTCTCTTATTTCTAATACTTTGGAAGCCTTAGTGGGCGCCATTTTTTTAGAAGCAGGTTATGAGAAAACTAAAAAAATTATTTTAAAAATTTATGATCGCCATCTGCCCAGTTGGAGAGAAGAGAGTTTTTCTAAGAGTTTTGATGCAAAATCACGTTTGCAGGAAAAAGTATTAAGTAAATTTAAAACCTTGCCGCAATATCAAGCTACTGAAATTTTGAAGGAGGGCAAAACTTTTTTTAAAGTAGAGCTTCTTATTCAAGGCAATGTCGTCGCAAGCAGGGAAGACATTTCTAAGAAAAAAGCAGAAAAAATATTAGCGGAAGAGGCATTGAAAGATTTTAATTATTAGGAGTTTTTTATGTTATTTGAAAGTCAACATCCACTGAATAAATCCATCGTGGTGGCAGTCCTTGGAAAACCTAATGCAGGGAAGAGTTCTTTAGTGAATGCTCTGATGGGAGTTGATTTATCCGTAGTTACCAGTAAAGCACAAACCACACGGCATAAGTTTCACTGCGTATTCACCATAGATCATACTGAAGTTGTTTTAGTGGATACACCTGGAATTCATAGTTCTACGCAGGAGCTTAATTTGCGCATGATGGGACAGGTGGAAGAAGGAGCGCAAGGCGCAGAACTTAATTTAATTCTCATGGATACAGAAGTTTCTTTGCAAGGACAATGGCAAGAGATAGTCAAAGAATTTCCCAAAGGGGATGGACTTCTGAATAAAAGCTGGATGATCTTTACAAAAAAAGATGTAGCAAGGATGAGCATAGAAGATATGCGCAACTTTTTTGAAGAAATAAAAAAAGAATATCCTTTTTTTGAAAAATTCTTTGTGACAAGCTCTAAAACAGAAGAAGGAATTAATGATTTAACGCAAAGTTTATGTGATATGGCAGGACCGAATCTTCACCGCTACCCTGGGGGAGAAATGTCTAACAAAAATATGCGTTTTTTTGTGACAGAATATATTCGAGGAGTAGCGTTTGAGCTTTTAAAAGAAGAATTACCTTATGAGCTGGCCGTGACTATCGAAAATTATGAAGAAGCTCCTAAAAGTGGTGATATCGTGGCCGCCATCTCTGCTGTCATTTTAGTGAATCGTCCTTCGCAAAGGGCCATTGTGATAGGAAAAGGTGGACAGATGATTCGTGATATAGGAAGTCTTGCTCGTAAGAAAATTGAAACTCTAATTGGAGGAAAAGTATTTTTAGGTCTGCACGTAAAAGTTTCACCTAATTGGTTTAAAAATAATTTTGTCTTAGAAGAATTAGGTCTTCCAAGAGTGCAGAGTTCTCACCGCATTTGGAGGAAAAAAGTATGAGTTCTACTCCAATTATTTCTATTATGGGCAGACCCAATGTAGGCAAAAGTCTTCTCTTTAATCGTCTCATGGGAAAAGCTCATCTTAATTTGAGTTTTAATCAAGCGGGTGTGACCCGTGATCGCCACTACGGAGAGTTAACCTTAGATGAATGGAACGATAAACCTGAAAGTTCTGCTCTTTTAGTAGATACAGGGGGATTTTATCCTGAGAAGTTAATTGAAACAAAAAGTAAAAATAAAAAAGAAAATCTCGATAACGATGCTCCTCCTCTTAATATGACGGATCTTTTTAATGTGATGACAACACAAGGCAAGTTAGCGGTACAAGAATCAGATCTCGTTTTACTTGTGATGGATATTAGAGAGGGACTTTCTCCTTTTGATGAGCAAATTGTAAAAT
>JAGOVR010000124.1 GCA_018060635.1 Bacteriovoracaceae bacterium | reverse complement strand
CTTATGTTCTCATATGCAGAAAATATTTTTGGAATCAAGCCTTCAGGTGGTATTGATAATTTAGAACAGGCCCATGCTTTTTTTAAAGCAGTAGGAAGTCCAACACTTCCTACTGGGGCCCCTGATCCACTTAAATTTCGTATTGGTTCAAGTACACTTTTACTTAAAATTTAGTTCGGTAAACTCCATTTAGTTACAGAGAAAGAAGAGTGACTTCTCCAGCCAGAAGTTGCGGTAAACCAATTGGAAGCATTATAGTTAGTTTGAGCAGGACAACCACAATAATTTTCAACATATAATAATCCTAGACGAGTATCCACACCTAAAGGATCAGGTTTAAGATGCAATCGAAGCTCCCCTTGTGGGTCAATCATGGAAGGAGTCACAACAAAGCGTAAAAATCCTTTACTGTTTTCAAAATAAGTTACAGCTCCTTCTAAACTAGAATGAAGTGCAAAGTTTTGTGTACTATTTTTTAGCACAACCACATCTTGCAAGTAATTTTGTGTCAGTGGCAATGCTTGAGTTGTTTCACTATAACTTTTGAACCAATAATTGCAAGCGAGAGGGCAAGGAGAAAGATTCATAAACCATGTTCTATCAGTAATAAAATTATTAAATTGTTTGCGATTTATATTTTGAATATCAATGTCTAAAATATCACCAGCTCGGACAGGAATAGCTTGAGAAATAAAATTATGAGGATAATCATTAATAAGAGCGACGTTTTGTAAAACAGTTTGAGCGGTAAAAGAGGCTTTTAAGAAATCGCTCGCAAGACCATAAGTATAAAAAAGATCTTTGTCAGCACTATCATCTCCTAGCTTAACCCACTTCCCTTGATTCATTTCAGTCAGTGTCAGGTTTTGCCAACTAACGGGAGTTACCAGAGAGTTACTAAAACCATCCATTTCTAAAAGATTATTTTGTCCATCGAGGACAGCACCGCTATGAGAAAGGGCAAGTGTTTGTTGCAGATTTTTTTCGGGAGAAACAAAGATAACTTTAGTTCCTTGCGGCGTAGAGGTAATAAGTCTTATGCACTTAGATTTCACACTTTGCATTAAATCAGAGTAAGCAAAACTGCGCTGTAAAAGAGAGTTGTAAACAGTATAGTTAGTAAGAGAGATAAAAAAGTTTTCTTGATTTAATAAAGCCTGATCAATAATAGCCGCAGAGATATTTTCCCACTTTAAAGTAACTTCAGGTGATTGGGCCTGTGTTTGAGGATTTAAAATAAAAATAAGATTATTATTTTGAGCATCTAAGATAGGCTGAGTTCCTATTGCCATAAGACTGTTATTTCTTTGTTGGGTAACGAGTGCATCTAAATGGAGATCAGACAGCTGAGTATAGTATAAACTACTCTGACCTTTTAAACGTAAAGTGACAAAAACTTCACCTTGGTTATGGCCTAAACTATAGCCTGTATTTTGCAGTGTCTTTCTGCGTTCTCTTAAATTGATAAAAGTATCTTGATAAAAACGGTTAAGGTCAGACATATTTTCTGGAGTTTGGCGTAATCCTAAGAGATCCTCATTTAAATTTCTTAATTTAAGTAAAGAATTTTTAAGAGCTAAGTGCCGCAGAAAAGTATTTTGATCTGCACTAAAATTTACATTATTCTCACCTAAAGAAAGCTCTTGTAAAAGATGAGCGTTACGATAATTGACATTTATTTTATAATTTTTTATCTCCCAAGAAATTTCTGGCAAATTGGCCACAAAAGGATCACTCCCATTGGATATTTCTATGTCGTCTGGAATAAAATCACCATCAGAATCAGTTTGAGGATTAAGTGGTGGAGGGGGAGGTGAGATGACAGGGGGAGATTCAGGGGTACCTGCAAGTGCCATGGGTGCTTGATTTTCTTTTTTGGAAAAACTACAACCTAAAAGTGCTATAAAGAAAAAAATAAAATAGAAAGAACGCATAAAAACCTCCTTTTTTGTTAACAATCAGAAGGCAAGAAGAAGGCCAAGAATAAGCATTGGTTTTTATAGATACAGTCACCTTAAAAGAGGCTTTTTTTAGTTATTAAGGTTCATTTTTCACCTTGCTATTGTTGCCTAAATTTTAGGAAGCAGGTAGAATGAACTCCATTTCTTAAAGGAAAAAAATGACATGAAGATAGCAAAAATTTATTCATTAGAAAAAAAAGACGCTGAACAAAAAAATATTTTTGGCAAGTGGTACCGTCTTTTAAGTTTAGGACGGATGCTAGATGAAAGAGCTCCTAATTATTTAAAACAAGCGCTGGGCTGGTCTTATCATGCTCCTTACGCAGGTCACGATGGAATTCAATTAGCTATTGGTCAAATTTTTAATCGTGAAACCGATCATCTCTTCCCTTATTACCGAGATATGTTGACTTGTCTTTCCGCAGGTATTTCAGCAGAAGAAATTATTTTAAATGGTCTCTCTAAAGCTTCGGATGTGGCTAGTGGTGGACGTCATATGTCTAATCATTTTGCTAAACCAGAATGGAATATTCACAATGTTTCATCTTGCACGGGAAATCATACGTTGCACGCTGTGGGTGTGGCTCGCGCTATGAAATATTATGCTAAAAAAGGTGTGGCTATTTCTTCGCAAGGAGAATCTTCTGTTTCGGAAGGTTATTGCTATGAAGCTATTAATGGGGCTAGCCGTGAAAAACTTCCCGTTCTTTTTGTTTTTCAAGACAATGGATATGGAATTTCAGTTCCTAAGTCTGAACAAACGGCTAATGAAAAAGTTGCGGCTAATTTTTCTGGTTTTAAAAATTTAAGAATTATCTATTGTGATGGCAAAGATATTTTGGACTCCATGAATGCCATGGAGGAAGCTAAAAAACATATTTTAGAGAAAGAAGAACCTGTGATTGTTCATGCTGATTGCGTGCGGATAGGTTCTCATTCTAATTCCGACAAACATGAACTTTACCGAGATGAAGCGGAATTAGCTCAAGCCAAAGCTCAAGATCCTTTTATGAAATTTAAGTATCAGCTTTTACAGAACAATATTTTTTCAGCAGAGGAATTAGAAAGTTTTGATCAAGAAGCAAAAGATAAAATGATTCAGGCTCATACCCAAGGAGTAAAAGCTCCTCACCCAACTGCGGATTCTATTTGGAATTTTGTGGTTCCTCCCAGTTATCAAAGTCAAAAATATTCTGAAGGCTTGCCTCTAGATTCAAGTGCTACAGATATGAGTTTTATCGAAGCTATTAATGAAACACTCAAAAGTGAATTTCGTTACAATCCAGATACTTTTTTATGGGGACAGGATGTAGCTAATAAAGAGAAAGGCGGAATTTTTAATGTGACTAAAGGTATGCAAAAAGAATTTGGCCCTAAAAGAATTTTTAATGGACCAATTGCCGAAGATTTTATTTTAGGAACAGCTAATGGTTTTTCTCGCTTTAATTCTAAGATTAGAGTCGTGGTGGAAGGAGCAGAGTTTGCAGATTACTTTTGGCCTGCCATGGAGCAATTAGTGGAATCTTCCCATGAGTATTGGCGTACTAATGGTCAATTTTCTCCTAATGTGACGGTAAGACTAGCTTCTGGTGGCTATATTGGAGGAGGACTTTATCATTCTCAAAATATAGAAGGAACTCTTTGTACCTTCCCTGGAATTCGCGTAGTGGTTCCAGCCTTTGCAGATGATGCCGCAGGACTTTTACGCACTTGTTTGCGTTCGGAAGGTATGACTCTTTTTTTAGAGCCTAAAGCTTTGTACAATGCTAAGTATGCAAACCACGCTGTTCCAGCAGATTTTGAAGTTCCTTTTGGTAAAGCACGCATTCGAAGAGTTGGTTCAGATCTTTCTCTCATTACTTATGGCCATACGGTTCATTTCTGTTTAGAAGCGGCGGTGGATTTAGAGAAAAAAGGTTATTCGGTGGAAGTTTTGGATTTGCGTTCCTTAAATCCTTTAGATGAAGAAGCTATTTTAAAAACAGTGCAGAAAACAAGTCGTGCAGTCGTGGTACATGAGGATAAAGTTTTTGCAGGCTTTGGAGGAGAAATTGTTTCATTTATCACGGAATATGCTTTCAAGTCTTTGGATGCACCTGTGAAAAGAGTAGGCTCAACTTTTACGCCAGTAGGTTT
>JAGOVR010000123.1 GCA_018060635.1 Bacteriovoracaceae bacterium | reverse complement strand
AGAAGAGGGTATCTTACATTTAGTGGCCACTGACTTGAAGCTATTTGAAAAAAGAAAAAGATGCGAAGAAGAATTAAGAAAAATTGCGCCACAAATTGATGAAGCTATTAATTCTAGCCTTGAAATTGCAGAAGAGATTCCAGAATTTGTAAAGCTAGCCACAAGACTTCAGCATTTGAAAATTTCTCTCGTGTGCCAACGCTATCAACTTATCAGTGCTTTGTGTTCTCATGTCATTCAAAATATGCCATGGGGGCATACTGAACAAAAAAAAATATTGGCCTTTGCCGCTTTCTTTCATGATATTTTGCTAGAAGAGCACGTGAGTGTTCAAGGAAATGGGGACGAGAAATTACAATTTTCTGAGAATGAAAAAGAAATTTTCTTAGAACACGCTTTAAAGACAACAGCTCTTTTAAAAAATTATCCCCATATTCCATTAGGGGCTGATTTAGTTATTTTGCAACATCATGGTAGGCTAAGGGGAGAAGGGAGTGCCAACTATGCTAAAAAAGATTTTTCGGCATTCTCACTTATTTTTATAGCGGCAGAGCGTTTCTTAGATATATTTTTAAAACAAGAAATGCAAAATGAAGAAAGGAATCTAACAGTCATTTTAAGCCAGTTAAAAAAAGAATTACCTTACAAACAATATCAAAAAATTATTGAGACTTTTGAAAGCCTTAAATTTTAAAACGCACAAAGTCATTTTCTCTTTCTAAAATAAGAACCTATTGACGAAGATATATTCCCACTGGAAAATAAGGACATTCAACTTTGTCGGAAACATCAAAAGGAGCTTGTGTGCAAAAAATGTTAATCTTGTTATTAGCTGTTAGTTTAAATGTGGTTGCAGGTATTTATCAGGTAGATAAAGATCATTCTAAATTTGGATTTAATGTGGATCATTTGGTGATCTCTTCTGTAGATGGTCGATTTACTGATTTTGAAGGGAGTTTTGACTATACTCCTGAAACACGTAGTTTAAAAAATATTGATATCAAAGTAAAAACCAGCTCCATCAATACAGATAACGTAGAGAGAGATAACCATTTAAAGGGTGCTGATTTTTTTGATGTAGCAAAATATCCTGAGATTACTTTTAAATCACAGTCGGTAAATCTTAATAAGAAAGGTAAGGCTACTTTAACGGGAACGCTTAATATGCATGGCAAAAGTTTACCTGTTAAATTTGAAATCTTAATTTCTGGGCCTGTAAAAAATCCTTGGGGAGCTAGTGTTTTAGCATTTAATGCAACAAGTGCTATTAAGAGAAAAGATTTTGATTTAAATTGGAATAAAACATTGGAAGCGGGCGGTGTTTTAGTCGGAGAAAAAGTAAAAATTGAAATTAAAGGGGAAGCAAAACTTAAAAACTAAGAGCTAAATGACTAGCTTTTTTGAAGGGAGATATATCATGGAAAAAAGAAGTTTGTTATTAGGTGCGGCTATGGCAGGAATGATGATGGGACTTTCTTGTACTAAAAAAACAGAAACAACACCTGCGCCAACTCCAGAAACTGCTACAACTGAGCAAGTGATGGGAGAATGTAACGGAGCCAATACTTGTAAAGGGCAAGGAGCTTGCGGTGGAGCCAATCATGATTGTGCAGGAAAAAATGAGTGTAAAGGACAGGGCTGGGTAAAACTTTCTAAAGAAGAATGTGAAAAAATCCCAGGAGCAACTTTTAAAGGTTAATGAGATTTTTATAAGTAAAAAAAGGCCCCGATCTTTCGGGGCCTTTTTTGTATGGATATGAACATGAACAAAAATTGTCACATAGGTGTTGGACTACGCTCCTGTCATTATCCTTACTTGGAACAAAAACCTGCTACGCAAGTTAAGTGGTTTGAAGCGATTTCAGAAAATTACATGGATAGTTTTGGTAGGCCTCGAAAAATCTTAGAGCTTATTCGCGCTGATTATCCTATTTCCTTACACGGAGTTTCTCTTTCTATTGGAAGGTTAGGAGAAGATTTAAATTTTAGTTACTTAGAAAAATTAAAAAATCTTATTGAAATAATAGATCCTTTTTTAATTTCAGATCATTTATGTTGGACGGGGGCAAGTAAGGCAAATTTACATAACCTTCTTCCTTTGTCTTATGATAAAGAAACTCTTAACTATGTTTGTGAAAGGATACAAAGAGTTCAAGATTTTTTACAAAGATCTATTTTAATTGAAAATTTATCTGCTTATTTTGATTTTAAAACGTCTACTTATACGGAATGGGATTTTTTAAGAAAAGTAGCAGAGCGTTCGGGCTGTAAACTCCTATTAGATATTAATAACATTTATGTGAATGCTCAAAATCATAAGTTTGATGCCAATATTTATTTAGGGGCGATCCCTTCTTCCTTAGTAGGAGAGATTCATTTGGCAGGATTCAGTGATATGGGAGATTACCTTTTTGATACTCACTCTAAACCAGTGTATCCCGAGGTTTGGAATCTTTTTTCATCCTACATTCAGAAATCAGCAGATATTCCCATCCTGATAGAATGGGATGAAGATATCCCAGCTTTTGAAATATTAGAAGCGGAAGGCATGAAAGCTAAAGAAATTTGGGAGAAATATCATGCTTGAAGAAAATAAAAAAAATCAGGATGATTTTTTGAAACAAATTTTTGCAGAAGTCTTTCAAACAGATTTCTTGGGTCGTATTCATGCTGGAGGCAAGCTGACGCCTGCTAAAGTTTTACAAGTTTATCAAAATGATTATATTTTTCGTTTAACAGACACATTAGGTGAGCGTTATGAGGCTTGTTGGTCTGTTATGGGTGATGAAGCTTTTCATAAAATAAGCAGGGATTATATAAAGCAACATCCTTCGCAAAGTTATAACCTTTCAGATTATGGAAGAGAGTTTCCTTTATTTCTAAAAGAGACAACTTTTAATAGTGAGATTCCTTTTTTGCAAGATTTGGCAGAGTTTGAGTGGATGTTTCATACTCTTTTTCATGCGAAGAGAACAACACCTCTTTCTGTAGCAGACTTAGAAGTCCTGGAGACAGGCAGTGATATTAAGTTCTTTTTTACGCCTTATTTTTTTCTGCATTCTTCGTCGTATCCTATTTATGCTTTGTGGAAAAAAAGAAAAGATAAAGATCTAGAGAAATTTAAAGGGATAGATTTTAGTCAAAAGGAGAGGGCCTTTTTTTCTAAACCAGATGAAGGAATTATACGTTATCAGCTAACAGATTTAGAGTTTCTGTTTATTGAAAATTTAATGCAAGGAATGACTTTTTTTGAAACAGTAGATACCTTAAAAGTTAAGGATCCTATTTTTTTAGGAGATGTTTGCAGAAAAATGATTGAGGCTAACATTTTAATAAAATTACAAGCAGTATAATTATTTACTTGCGATGAGTACTCTCAAAAATCTTATCAGCGGAAGCGGCAATGAAGCCTTGATAAAGATTCCCTTGATTATCTTTATAGCGACGAGCAAATTCATAATAACAACTAGGGATATTAAAAATACCATTGGTAAACGAAACAGGAATAAGAGGGGCCATGGTAGATGATTGTTCTAAAAGTTCTTGTGCAGTTCCTTTGATTTCCCCTCCTGACGCATTTAGACTAAAACCTGATTGTTTAAGAAAATTATTCAAATCCTGCATAGTAGAAAAAGTTTTTAGTTCATTAAAATTCACCGTAAAGTGGTTAGCTCGAAAGCCAAAAGCAGAAAGCCATCCAGCATAGTCACTTTCTTTTTCTAATTCTTCAAACATTTTAAAACTCACATCCCACGCTCTGCCTTGAACAATCCAATCTTCTGACTTGGTAAAATCAGCAGGGATTTGCTTGATAAGTGATTCGATAATTTTTTGAAAGTGAGGAGAGAATTCTTTATATAAAAGTTCACTAATAAAAATTTTAGGCAAGTTCTGGTCAGAGTTAACAAAATGAGTAGCTTTAAGTTTTTTTTCTTTAAACTCATAATTTTGAACTGCTTTATAACCAAATTTTAGAAAAATTTGTGAAAGAGCGGTAATACCTACTAAAGGGTGAGCAAAAGTGCGAAAGGCCACATGATCATTGAGAACTGTTTCACCTCTTTGTTCAAAGAGATCATGGATTTTTTTTGCTTCAGGGTTAATAACCGAGTAGTCATCCC